>JBBSRC010000071.1:0-25766 GCA_038243395.1 Flavobacteriales bacterium
ATTGATGCTAAGTATTTCTTGCAATCTTCATTAGTTCTGAACCGATCAGAGAACTCTAGAAGATTTTGACCTTTAAAAACATCCATAATATTATGTATTTACTGACAATAAAGATACGTATTTAGATACTGACCTCTATTCTTTTAATTTTCCAATGGCTTCTTTTTCTGGATGACGAGGAGTGGAATGCTGGCCGCAATTGAGAGCGCTGAAATTAAAACAGCAACATCATCTCTTAAATAGAAATAAAGAATAGTTCCTGAAAACCACAATATCAGTCCGAAGATTTTTTTTTCATGTTTTGATTTCAAAAGATTCCAACAGTTAATAAAACATATTAGGATGTGAAATTGGGAATTTTAAAGGTACTCTGATTTTGACAAATTTGATGGGGCGTGCGTCGTCTCGTCAGCGTTCAAATTTAAACCTTGCAAAACCTTTTCCAATGCCAACAGTGATTTTTTTTCAATGAATGATTTGTTTATCGTTAATTCATCTTGTTTGGTTGTGAGGACATAATCTCCTGCAAAATTTTTGATCTGGATAATCTCATCAAGTTTCATTCTTTTGGGACGGATGGAATGTTTGGTAATCATGCCGTTTTTAATTGTCAAATACTGATTGGTTTTTTCAAAGAAATACATGGAAAGATATATTATACCAAGTGACAAGAAGACTATGTTGAACGTACTAACTTTGTCAAATATTAGTGCCGCTATGCTGAATATCGAATAGCCAGTTCCAATTATTAAGTTGAAATTTTGGCGCCTTTTAAGATAGTGTATTTTCATAGCCCATCTCATTTATAGTTCGTTTTTCAGAAGAGTATACACTAAAGATAGAATAAAAATTATATATATCCCCAAAGATACATATTAGTCATTTCCAACATGAAGAAAGTCCCAACCTAGCTGTGAAAATTACTTGGAAGTTAGTAAAAGATATCGCTTTTATGCAATGGTTTTAAAATTGCCAATTTGTGCGGCTGTGATTCAAATCAATGAATAATGAGGGGTTTGAAGGGATTCCTCTACCTTAAGATAGTCTTTTGGAGTATCGGCGAGCACCATTAAAACATCATGTGCATTAATGACGGTTGAACCTCCAGGACGAATGTATTGCTTATCACGTTTGATCATGACAATAAATGCCGATGAAGGAAAATTCACATCAACAATGCGTTTGTTTACGGCAAAAAAGTCGGGTAAAATCTCAAATTCTTGCAATGAAGATTTGGGAAGATCTAAAATAAGTTGGTCTATTTCTGTAATCTTCTTCGCCTTTTCAGGAATACCTACATTCAGCCATTTTGCCACAATCGATAAGGTTGTTCCTTGAATTAAAATAGAAGTCACTGAGATAAAGAACACAATATTGAACATCATATTTGCTTTTTCAATGCCCGCCAAAAGGGGATAGGTTGCAAATACAATTGGAACGGCGCCACGCAGCCCTACCCAAGAGATATAGAAACGTCTTCTTAATTTCATCTTGAAAAACATTAAACTGATAAAAACGGCTAGAGGTCGTGCAACAATGATCAAAAACAACGAAATAAGCATTCCAATACCAATATATGGGACTATTTGAGTTGGGACAACCAGCAGACCTAAAGTCAGGAACAAGACAATTTGCATCAACCAAGCCAAGCCATCGTACATTTTTAAAATGGTTTTCTTATGGATGAGATCTTGATTACCTAAATACAAGGCACAAATGTATATGGATAGGAAGCCATTACCACCTACAAAATCGGTGGCCGAAAACGTGATGAACATCAGGGCAATAACCAGAACAGGGTAAAGGCCTTCGAAATCCAACTTGATTTTATTGATGATAAATTTACTGACGATTCCAAATCCAAAACCTGCGGCAGCACCCAAAATCATTTGCTGAAAAAACATTGGTACAATGGAAGCCAAACTCATGTCCTGATTAATGACTAAGGTTAAAAACGCAATGGTCAATACATAGGCCATAGGGTCGTTACTTCCACTTTCTAATTCTAAAGTTGGTCTTAGATTCTTTTTTAATGCGAGACTTTTAGAACGTAAAATAGAGAAAACTGCAGCCGCATCTGTTGAGGAAACGATAGAGCCCAAGAGCATACTTTCATAAATGGTAAGATCGGTTACATAATACACGAAAGCCCCCAGTGACACTGCGGTCAGCAAAACACCAATGGTTGATAAAACCAATCCTTCTCGGAGAATTGGTTTTATAGACTTGAAACTGGTATCGAGACCTCCAGAAAACAAAATAAAGTTAAGTGCAACTACGCCAATAAGCTGTGCGTTTTTCGGGTTGTCAAAACGGATACCACCAATTCCATCAGAGCCTGCCAGCATTCCTATGGCTAAAAAGAGTATTAATGTTGGGACACCAAATTTATAAGAAGTTTTGCCTACAATAATGCTGATAAAAAGTAAAATAGAGCCAACTAATAGGATATTTTCACTGGTTAAAATCATGCTTTCCTTTTCTAAAATCAATCGGCGCGAAGATACTTCTTTTTATTTTTATGGATAAATGAAATTTGCGCTACCTTATTGTTTTGGATGGAATAAGCTGTTTTTTGGTGGTCTGAAATGTAGTTTTTTAGAGTTGGTTAAGTGAGAATCTGGAAAGTTCAGGAAAACACAAAGTTTTACAACATGTTATATTTTTGTTTCTGATGCTAAAAACTCCTCTCGAACTTCGTGCTTTATATAATAGTATAACATTCTATAGCCATTATTATTTCCTTGTTTAACAATAAGAGTATCTGCTCTTGTTTCAAATTACCGCTTTGAGAATGAGCCACAATTAATCACTGAATAATCTATGAACAAGAAGTTTTCTTATCGTTTTAATAAATGAAGTTTTATTCAATCCTGCTCATTTTAATTATCGTTTTTGCAATAGCTTCCGCCATTTTTGGAGGCACAGAATTCCCAACTTGTTGTTGTTGCGAAATTCTTTTTCCTTTAAATACAAAATCATCGGGAAACGATTGCAATTTCGCGAGTTCCCGAACTGTTAAAGCTCTATTTTGCTCGTAATGAAAAATTTTACGCATATCACCTGTTACACAGACCGCAGGTTTGTCACTTGCGTATTTGATGTACTTTCTAATATCGCCAGATTTTGGTCTGAGTTCCAAAGGAATGTCATTCCGATCGCCACCATCCGTTACATAGCTCATTTTGGTGAGCATTTGTTCTGAATGCGACATTGCAATATGATTAGGAACACAAGATTCCTCACCAGATTCTAATTTAGGATATGTTGAAAGCGCTTCTTTAACTGAAATATATTTTTCTACTTCTTTTATTGGAAATTCAATTTTTTGATTTGATGCAGAACCGATGAAAATCGCTCTTTTTCTGAATTGTGGAACACCGAAATCTGCTGAATTCAAAATCTTACAATCTACCTTATACCCAAGTTCTTCAAAATCTCTTAGGATCTCTTTTCTTGTTTCTCCTTTCTTGTGAGTATATAATCTTGCCACATTCTCCATCACAAAGAATTTAGGTTTTATAACTTTTACAACCCTAACAAATTCTTTATATAATCGATTTCGTGGGTCATCAAGGAATTTTCTGCCAATATTTCCTGCGATGCTAAAACCTTGACATGGTGGTCCACCAATGACAACGTCTATGTCATCGAATTCTTTCAGATATTTTATTTCAGAGTCCGATAAGTCACAAATATCTTTTTCTATCAGTTGGTGCTCCGGGAAGTTATGTTTGTAGGTTTCACAAAAACTGGGCTCAATATCAATGGAAAATACATTTTGAAAACCTTTATTGTCAAAACCGAGAGAGAAACCTCCAGCTCCTGAAAACAAGTCTATATATCTAAGTTTGGTCTTCATAAATCGAATAGCCTTGTTTCAGATTAGTAGGTTTTAAATAGTCGCAACCAATTTCATCAACTAAAAAAACAGGATCGGAACACTAATAATAGGTTTCTCTCGCCAGATTTATCTTTTATTTCCAATAATTGTTAGCCGCAGCAATAGTTGCAAATTCAGTTGCAACAGTTTGCCCTACGGCAATAAGCATGGCTGCATCTTCTGCATATACTGGACGTAATTTTTCTCTCATTTCAGGATCTGGTTGCGTTAGTTTTATGATAAGTCGAGACATTTTTACAGCGAGTTGTCTTCCTTCTTCTGGAGTTTTTGTGATTAAAGAATTTCCAGGTATTAATTCAAATTGATCTGCCATTTTTATTATTTTTTAATGTTTATCCATGTTGTAGCGCTTACAACGAATGGGGATACTAATGAAAATTGTTTTTTTATTTGCAATAAGGTACTAAAATACTCATTTTTTAGATGATCGAATCATCTCACACCATTAGGTAATATTTTGTGTCTTGTAATCGATGTTTTCACTAGCTGACAATTTCAGTTTTCACTAATTATTAATTCATAATTTTTAAATTGTAATTGATTTCCCGTTTACCCTAAAATCTTCCGCGTCATCGCCCTGCCAATAAATCGCACTTTATCGCCAAAAGGAAAATTACCTAATACCGTTTTAACAACGCCTTTAGTAAAACGGGTTCGTTTTTTATAATCGATATGGATATCTACCAAAACCGTTTTATTTGACTTTGCAGCATTGAGTGCGGTACTAATAACGTGATCAATTTGAGCATCGTTTTCGATTACTAAATATTCAGCACCGACGGCGTGTGCAATGCCATCTAAATTAAAATCTCCCAATACGGTGGATGTTTTTCGATTATATGGGATTTCTTGACCTTGGGAGATTTGAGATAATTCGCCGTCGTGAAATACGAAAATGACGATTCCTAAATTATTCCGTTTAGCGGTCAACAACTCCAGTCCGGTCATCAGAAAGGCGCCATCGCCGACAATGCCGATAACCTGTTTGTCAGGATTGGCAAATTTAGCACCGATGGCCGCCGGAACGCAGTAACCCATACAGTTGAAATCGGTCGGACTGATTAAATGTTTGCTTTTTAAATTCTGAAATAACTCTACAGTTAGGAAGGTGTGATTGCCATCATCCACGACCGTAATGGCGTCATCATCCAAATGGGTTCTTAAACTCTTGAATAAGTGATAGGGATTGACCCGATCAAATTTATAATCCGACCATTCCTTGTAATAAGCCTGTCTATCTTTTGCAATGGAACTGATTAGGTTTTTATTGGTTTTCTCTACGTTTTGTTTTGTAAGTGCGGCTAATAAACTTTCTAAAATCTGTTTGGCATCGCCTTCAATGGCAAGTTTACTCTTGTAGTTTTTGTCGAAAACATTTTTATCGATATCAATATGAATCAAGTTCTCAGGAACTTTGGCCCCAAAACTTCCTGTAGGTATCTCGGCAAATCGGGTGCCTACAGCAAGTAAACAATCAATATCTTTAAATGCATTTTCGGAAGCTGGTACGGAAGCGGGACCAAAACCCATACCAGTAAATAATTCATGATCCCCAGGAAATACGCTAAAGCCTTGCAGAGTTGTGGATACCGGAGCATTTAATCGCTCAGCAATTTTTATGCTTGTGGCAGTCGCCTCTTTGGCACCCCAGCCTAAAAATAGGCCCACTTTTTTAGATTCTGAAATAAGTCGAACAGCTTCGTCTATTTGCGATTCTAGAAACGTCTGTTTGGGTTCAGGTTTTTTATAACTTAGTATTTCCGAAACTTCGCCTTTAAATAATTGAATATTGGTGGGTACTTCAATAAAAACAGGGCCAGGACATCCAGAGATCGCAATATTATAAGCCTCGAAAATACTGGCCATGATGTCTTCGTGCTTCGTTAATTTATAGGTTTTTTTCGTGATCCCACTTAATACCGAATGCATATCCCATTCATGAAGTTGATAGCTTTTGTTGACATCGGTACGAATGCCACCCGAGATAATAAGCATAGGAATGCCATCTAAGAAAGCTTCGCCAATCCCACTTAAAGCATGTGTGATGCCAGCTGCTGGTACAATTACCATAGTTCCAATAGTATCTGAAGTACGGCTTACGGCATCAGCCATAAATGCACCCCCACATTCGTGGGTAACCAAAATAGGTTTGATTTTGTCCGACTTATTTAATTCGTCATAAATTTCGGTATTATGTACTCCTGGAACACCGAATGTATGTGAGATAGGTAATTGCTCCAATGCCTTAACCACTAACCATGCACCTGTTTTTTTCATGTCTGTTGTTTTAATGGGATACTATACGTAAATTAATTAAATCGCTAGTTATTAAATTTTTAACACGCTCATTCCATATTTAATTTGAAAATTTTACTCCTGATATGGTTGCTCCAGCAACTCTGCCTGTTAAGATACAAGAGCCTAAAAAGGTACCTTCCAAAGATCGGGATCCGTGAATGCCACCGCCGCCAAATCCAGCGGCTTCGCCTACCGCATACAGTCCTGAAATGATATTACCATCTTTATCAATGACTTGCGAATTTAAATTGGTTGGGATCCCACCCAAACTTTTTCTACTTAAAATATATTGCTTTACCGCGATTAATGGCCCTGCTTTTGGATCCAGAATCTTCTGAAATTTTGAAGTTCTTATTTTATCGCCACGATAAAGTCTGAAATTAACTAAGCGTCTCAATTGTTCATCATTAAAATAGGATTTCCCTCTGTCAATTTCGTCGTCATAATTCTGCAAATCCCTTTTAAGAATTTCTAAATCGACTACGTTCGTGTCCGATTGCAGGTTCATTTTTTTGACCAAATCCACGATATTATCAGCAACTACAAAGTGATCCGACTCTTCAATCAATCGGTTTATGAGGGCTTTATTTCCAAACAAAACTTCTTTGATCATCCGTAATTTGTCCCTGTTCCTGAAAGCGATCATATATTCTGAACCCGAAACCGCTAATTCTTTAAGCGCAATTTTCCAGTTCATAATACTCCACGAGTATTGCTCCTTTGTTTTTAAGATTTGTTCTACAAAATAAGACGTATCGGTATATGGCACTAGTGGCGGATCAAACCGCTTTCCTTTGGCATCAACCCAAATGGCCGATCGGGGAGGCACCAAACTTAAGCCATCCTTAAACTTTCCTTCTTCTGGAGTGGGAGTTGGAATTCCTGCGGCGTAATGCCATTGTCTTTTTAAATTGATGGAAGTAATGCCTTGTTGTTCTAAATTTAAATGTAGCGTTCCATCAGCATATTTATGGGAACCATTTAATAAAGTGTCTGGTGGTGTGCCATAATCGGGAAGCCAATGTTTCTTTACGAATTCTAAATCGCCACCGGTAATTCCTCCAGAGGCGATGATCACATTTTCAGATTCAAATCGTAATCTTTCTTGTGTGGTTTCGTTTAGAACTTCGACCCCAATGACCATTTTATTTTCGATAATAATTTGATCTACCTTGTGCTGAAACTTTATTTCTAGGTTTTGTTTATTTGGATGATGTAATAAGTGTTTTACAACTTTATTAGATAAATCATAGCCAGTGCCCCAAGTGATGTGCCAACGCGGAACAGAGTTTCCTTTGACATACATCCCACGTTCCGGCCAATTAACCACAGGAAGAAAGTCAACTTTTTTAGCAATAAGCCAGTCATAAATGATGGACACAGAATGCTCGGAATAAAATTTAGCCCATTGTGCGCCTAAACTTTTTGTTTCAGTGAAGGCGCCATAACGCATCCAGTCTTCAAAAAGTAATGAGGGCGAATCTTTAATTCCTGCTCTTTTTTGTAACGGCGTACCTGAAAAGAGAATGCCTCCGAAGGATTTTTTTGCCAATCCTCCGAAATTTTCTTCAATATCTCTTTCAATGATCAGAACTTTTTTATGATGATCCAGAAGTTCAATCGCGGCCGATATGCCTGCTAAACCACCTCCAACGATGATGTTTTCGTATTCGTGAAGAGTCATTAATTAGTTTCTAAAAGGGTCAAAAATCCCGATACCATATTTTTTGTATTCATGCAGTTATCAATACTCGACGCTATTTATGTTTAAATGTATTTCGTCAGGATTCATGTTTAATGCTCGAGCAACTCCTTTTCCGTATTCTGGATCTGCTTGATAACAATTCCCAATGTGCCGTTCTTGAATGAATTTCTCCGCACCACCAACCTGTCGCGCTGTATTTTCAAACAATACTTGCTGTTGTTCTGGAGACATGATTCTAAATAAATTTCCTGGTTGGGTAAAGTAATCCTCATCTTCTCGATGATCGTAATGAAAAGCATCGCCCTCTAAAGGTTCTGCAGGCTCCGCATATTGTTTGCTCTCCGCCCATTGGCCATAACTGTTGGGTTCATAATGAAGTGTTGATCCTTCATTGCCGTCAACACGCATCGCACCATCACGATGTGGATTATGAAACGGACATTTCGGTTTATTTACAGGTATTTGATAATGGTTCACGCCTAATCGATAGCGTTGCGCATCGCCATAAGAAAACAAACGACCTTGCAACATTCCGTCTGGCGAAAACCCGATGCCTGGAACCACATTGGCAGGATTGAAGGCTACTTGCTCTACATCTGCAAAGTAATTCTCTGGATTTTTATTGAGTTCCATAACACCCACATCGATCAATGGGTAATCACCGTGTGGCCATACTTTAGTCAAATCGAACGGATTAAAACGGTAATCTTTGGCATCTGCTTCGGGCATAATTTGCACCTTTAAATGCCATTTTGGAAATTCGCCTTTTTCAATCGCATCAAATAAATCACGCTGATTACTTTCTCGGTCTTTTCCAACAATAGTCATTGCTTCTTCATCCGTTAAATTTTCGATGCCTTGTGCTGTTACGAAATGAAATTTGACCCAGCAACGTTCATTTACGGCATTTAAAAAACTAAACGTATGACTGCCAAACCCATTCATATGTCTGTAGGATTTAGGAATGCCTCGATCACTCATTGTGATGGTCACTTGATGTAATGCTTCTGGTAAAAGGGTCCAGAAATCCCAATTATTATTGGCGCTTCTCAAGTTTGTTTTTGGGTCGCGTTTTACAGCTTTGTTAAGGTCAGGAAATTTGTAGGGATCTTTCATGAAAAAAACAGGGGTATTGTTTCCAACTAAATCCCAGTTGCCTTCTTCGGTATAGAATTTTAGTGCAAAACCTCGGATATCTCTTTCAGCATCGGCGGCACCTCTTTCGCCAGCTACGGTTGAAAAACGAGCAAACATGTCCGTTTTTTTACCAATTTCTGAAAATATTTTGGCTTTCGTGTATTTTGTGATGTCATGAGTTACCGTGAAAGTACCGAACGCACCTGTACCTTTGGCATGCATTCTCCTTTCAGGAATAACCTCTCGGTCAAAATGAGCCAGTTTTTCTAGAAACCAAAAATCTTCTAAAAGCATGGGACCTTTTCTTCCTGCAGTTTTTACATTTTGATTTTCAGCAATCGGTCTGCCGGATACCGATGTTAGTTTTTTCTTTTCTTCTGACATAATGTTGTATTTATATTGGAAACGTGATGCTTCTTTTAGGGTGTTTGTATATCGGGAGTCGTGTTCAATCGCCTATGTTCGCTACATGAAAATAAATGGTTTTAAAACGAAGACGAATTAAGTTATCTTTAAAAATAGCGAAAATTTTAATATGATATCACGATTTGTTGTTTTCAGAGTCCATTCAATTTGTAGGATTCCGTTTTTAACTAATTACCTTTTAAAGGTATTCCATCGGTATTTTATTTCGCTGTTAATTTTAAGATAAATGGATTAGGAAATTAGTCATTACATTGGAGAGTAGTAGGTGCATAGAAAAAGAATAGTGAAGTCTGTTTTTTTTTTTGTTTTTTAGCACTGAAATACATCAAATTTTGAAAACCTATTTCGATACTTTTATTCCGCTAGCATTATAAAAACAGCGATTTCGATTTATTCCTATTCTAAATAAGCCTTAAATTTGCATCACATTAAAAAAAATCAAATTTCATGAAAAAATTATTTTTATTGAGTGCTGTTGTTTTTGGACTGGTATTATATTCCTGTTCCAGTGATGATGATAATGGTACAAAAGAAGGAGAAGTGAGCTTAGTCGGAGACTGGCAATTGACCAATGTGGATTTTACAACCATCAATGAAGAAGGAAGACTAATACCTGCAAGCGACCCTTGTATTGTGGAGATTGTTGCAGGATATCGTTTTTTCGCGGACAAGAGTTTCTTTTTTATTCTAGGTGAGGCTGGATCTTCATTCCCTACTAAAGGTGATTATTGGAATTGGGAAGGCGATCTTGACAATTTTAAAATCGTACAAAAAAATCTTGCAATGCCTCCTTATAACTTCGGTTTAACTCCTACTGATCTTAAAGTAGAGACTGTCGGTGGTGAAACTAAAATGACTTTTAATTCAGTAATGGGCAATGGTTCAGCTGCAAAGTTCACTCTTGTGAAAACAGAGGAAATAGATCCAGCCATGTTACCAGTGTTGACTGATCCTGAGGGTAAGCCTTATTATTGCGGTTTTTTTGATCCTAAATAAGTAGTTTTAGTAAATAATAGAAAGCTCTTGTTAGGAGTTTTAATTGCCTGTCCGGGCGCATTCATAATTTCATCTCTTTTGTTTTGAGAGGATTAGAATGCGCCTGATGCAGGCAAAATATTTTAGGGTTATAAAACTTTCAACCTTTATGTCAAGGAATTTCACAAGCTTGTTTTTTATACTTTCTTCGCTGTTTGCCATGGCGCAAAATACGGGTACCATTCAAGGGAAGCTAATAAACGCCCTTGATGACCAAGTGGAAAATGTTGAAATACGTTTGGTTGAAACTAATGGAAAGACCCTGACCAGCAAAGAAGGCGCGTTTGTTTTTAAAAATCTGCCTCCAGGAAATTACACTATCTATCCTATTTACGATGGATTTCAATTTGGCATTGAGACTATTCAAGTGAGGGCAGGAGATGTAAAGAGCGTGACGCTTTACATCGAAATGATGACTTACAATTTGGACGAAGTCAAACTTAAGACGCTCAGTTTAAGTGAAAAATTAAAAAACAGTGCTATTAAATCGGATATTATTCCGGTGGAAGCCAATACAAGACGGGCCAACTCTGTAGAAGATTTGGTCGATAAAAGTCCAGGTGTTAAAATAAGAAATATTGGCGGACTTGGGTCCGCGAGCAATATCATCGTAGGTGGTTTTCAAGGCAATGCCGTCAAGTTTTTATATGATGATATTCCCATCGACTATCTGGGGTCCAACTATGGACTTACCAAAGTGCCTACCAATGCCATCAGCCGCGTGGAGATTTACAAAGGTGTATTGCCCACTAAAATCGGCGTGGATGCTTTAGGTAGTGCCATCAATATTGTTCCTAAAACCAGTAAAAAAACCTCTGGTACGGTGTCCTATGAAACGGGGTCTTATAATACCCATATCGCCACGGCCAATGCGAACATCAAATTAAACGATCATCTTTTTTTTGGCATCAACAGCTTTTATAATTATTCAAAAAATAATTATAAAGTAGACAATCTGCCATACAAGGATCCCAGTAGTGGACAGGTGGCTTATGTCAGAGAACGTTTATTTCACAATGCATTTAACCAGCATTCGCTAGAGTTCTCTTTAGAAGCTCGCGATTTGTCATGGGCCGAATCCATTGAATTTAAAGTTAATTCATACGGCCTGAAAAAAGATATTCAAAACGATCCATTTTCCAGAGCCCGACCTTTTGGAGAAGTTTACCGACAAGAGCGCGGCAATTTTATTCCTTCTCTTAAATACAAGAATCACTTTTTGGAAAACAAATTAAGCATCAACCAGTTTTTGGTATATAGTCAGATCGATTTTGAGATTTTCGACTTGGCCAAGAATGTGTATTATGATTGGAAAGGTGTCGCCCATGCCACCAATTCTGGTTCTGAAATGGGAAATTTGCTGCTAGACAAGGGCTACCTTGAAAACAATTTCAAACAATTTACCTCACGGACCAATCTTAATTATTTGATCAATAATTATCTTCAAATAGAAAATAATACCGTTTTTAGCCACTACAACAGAACTTCAAATGTGGGCGATCTGAATCTCAATGGTACCAACTATGATAAACTTATAACTAACTTTGCTTTGAATGCCCAGTTTTTTGATCGAAAATTGGAGTCCAATACCCAATTCAAATATCTGTTTGGAAATTTCGCAGGCCAGTATAACGCTTCCGACAATCCATTGGAAGATAACATTGTCGATAAAGAAGTAGTCAACACCGGTCTGAGTTTTTCACAAGCCTTAAAGTACATTGTCAACGAGAAAAGTTATGTTCGGCTGTCCTATGAAAATACCTTCCGACTGCCTGAACAGCAGGAGTTGTTTGGCGATAACAATTTTATTATCGCCAATTATGAATTGACGCCCGAAGAGAGCAGAAACATAAATTTAGGATACACTTATGCCGCAACTGATTATGGTTTTGAAATAAACACCTACTATCGTGACACCAAAAATCTGATTCGCTTAAAAGATCTGAATCAATATCAAGCTACTTTTCTCAATCTTGATAACGTGAAAGGTTTGGGTGTTGAGTTACAAACCAATTATGAGCCAATAGATGATTTACGCTTGACAGGGAATTTAACTTGGAATGACTTTCGTTTGCAATCCACCAAAGATAAATATGAGAATAACGAGCATTTTAAAGATGCTCGGATTGCTAATATGCCTTTTTATTATGGCAACATCAGCGCTTCTTATAATATCAAGGAGTTGTTGAAACTTACTACGGATCTATCTTTCTTTTGGGATTATTCTTATGTGCATCAGTATTATCTGGATTATATTGAAAAGCAATTTGAGCCTGATGGTTTTCTAGGATTATTCGGTGATTCCAAGATTAACACCAGCCGCATTATTCCAAATCAGCATACGCATAATCTTGGATTTATCTATATGCGTGATTTTTCAAAACAAAGCGTGTCTTTTAGTGCAGAACTTAAAAATGTCTTTAATGAGGACATTTATAACGAATTTAAAATGCAAAGCCCCGGCAGACATTTTAGAGCGAAAATAACCTATAGTTTCTAAGCCTATGAAGTTTTCAGTGATATATAAAAGTCTGATTTGTTTATTATTGTTGGGATTGGTTGCTTGTGAAGTGAATAATCTGGACGATGAGAACAAAAACCCGAAGACGGATTATTCCACTTTTAATTATGTGTTGGCCACTGAGGATGCCTCAACTGCTGATATTACTCGTTTTTTTAGTTTTAATTTGGGCGCGGTAGATCCTAATAAAACATACGATTTGATTCAGGAAAATAAAACCTTTGTCAATTCTGATCCCTCAACGTCTTCAGGACATCATTTTTTTAAGAACTATATCTTTAGCATGGCTAAGGATAAAAGAGGTTTTTCATCTACGCCTGGCCTGTTTCGGTTGAGCTTGAATAGCTCCGACCAAGTTTTTATTGATAGCGAATTGTATATCGGTAAGGACAATATTTTTCCATCACGAAAATTGGTTTTGGTAAATGATCAACTCGGTTTTTATTATAATGAAGACAGCGGCGGACAGACCATCCAAGCTTTCAATCCGCTGACGATGCAATTGGGCGAATCAATAAACTTACGTTCCGATATCAAAGCGTTCCGCCCAGACGCTGAATTTGAAGATGAGTCAGGAAATAATTTGGTAAGAACAGGGTCCTTGGTCATGGATTATAAAGACGATAAACTCTATGTGAGCGTCGTGTTTTTGCAGGAGGCCGGTTTTAATCTGATTTCCGAGGAAGAAGAGAATTTCTATTTGGCAGTCATCGATATTCCGAGTTTTAGTTTTGATAAAATCATCCAATATTACGGTGCCAAAACCGTAGGCTTTTTCGTTTCAGAAAATAATCCAACGACCAAAGACGAAGCAGGGAATCTGTATTTCTGCTCATGGGGTTGGAATCAGTTTAATAAACATAGTCCTTCCAAAGTTTTTAGGATTAAGGCTGGCGAAACAGAATTTGACACCGACTGGGAGATTGATATTGAAACTCATTTTGGCGTAGGAAGGATAGCGCAATCCATTATGTCCTATAATAACAAATTATATCTTCATATTTCGGAAGAACCTTATATGTTCGACTCCAGTGAAGATGTGTCCACCAGAAATGGTTTAAAACTTTCTTTTTACGAATTTGACACCACGTCTCCAGAAAATTACACCAAATTAGAAGTGCCAACTTCCAATCCGTCGTCGCGTATGAATCTGTTTAATATTGTGGACGACAAACTCTTTATGGTGGTTCCAAATGCGATTCCGGGCAACTTTAGTGGTCTTTATTCCATCGACCGTCAAGGCGCGCTTAAAAAAGAGATGCAGATTGAGAATAAGTATCGACCTACGCGGTTTTATAAGTTGGAGGACTAGGGTCGGGAAATGGGATAATAAGTTTTTACATTTTTTAATGCACTGACCCCATCCTATTCAGTCTTATCAAGTTTTTCAGTGACATTTTTCTAACTAGGCTGCAGGGTTATTTGATAGATTGAATATCAAATGGCTATAGAATAACGGCCAGCTTCAGCTGGGCGTCATGACAAGCAATCAAAACTTGGGTTTAGCCAAAACAGTCAATTTCTAATGGGTTGGGCTAAAGCCCTTTTTCATGCGAACTTCTCATGCCCCGAGCTAAAGCTGGGGGGCTATTAGGTATATGGATTTCAAGTTTCAGGGTGTTTGACATGTTGAATATCAAATAGTTATTATATGATGACTAGCTTTAGTTAGGCGTGTTAACAAGAAATCAAAAGTTGGCTAGCACTAACCATAATTTAGATACACTTTAGCTAAAGCCCTTTTGTATGCTGCTTTTTTATACCCCGAGCTAAAGCTTCGGGGTTATTCATAATTAACTATTACTATATAGTCTATGAATAACCCCCCAGCTTCAGCTGGGGGCATGATGAAAAACTTAATCTGGGCTTTAGCCAAACCTTCTTAGTCATCAAATCTTTCAAACCCATACGACTCCATAAACGCATCATATTCCTGTTGGAAAGTTTTTTTAGAATGATGAGCTTCCTGATTATCAATATACTTTCTGGTTTTGTCCATAACTGACTCCGAAACTGAAACAGCAAAGTATTCTTCTTGCCATGAGAATTTAATTCTCTCGTTTTCTAAGATGTTGTTTCTGTTTATCCAATATGAAGATTCACCTTTGATCAATTGTATAATTTGTTGTAAGCTTTGAGATTTCCCAAGTGAGACGAGACAGTGGCGATGCTCTTTATACCAGTTGATTCTATCAATGTAAATTTCCTTCTGCTTCCCATTATCCCGAATATGTTGCCAAACTTTTTCACGTATCGCGCGAGTGGTAAAATAGGGGTGTCGGTCTTTGGTATTAAAGAGGAACTGGATATATACTTTTACGAAAGACATGTGATCAGTATTATGAGGTTGGAATTCCTATAAATATAACCCAATTTCGGTGTGTAAACAATTCGATATTAGTCACATATATTGTGTGAGTTGGGCTAAAGCCATTTCGCCTGCTTCAACTTGCAAACCCTGAGCTACAAACTCATTTTTATAATTTTTTTATTAGATATTTAGATACATGTCAAGCTGAGAATGTTAGTTTTTAATAACGCCCAGCTTTAGCTGGGTGTATCGAACCGTAACTTTAAATTGGCTTTAGATAAATCGAACGTCTAAATTTACGTTGGGCTAAAGCCCATATTTCCGCTAATCTTGTATAACCCCGAGCTAAAGCTACGGGGTTATTCTATATAGTGAACTTCAAACATCCAATTCTATGATGCTGAGGTTTTTTGAAGTAAACATCCTGAACCAGAACTGCTTGTTTACGCGATAGACTGAATGTCAAATACTTTAAAATAACCTCCTGCTTTATCTAGGGGTTATTGATAAAATGAGCCTGGATTTTAGCCCAATCATAGCTAGATTTAGTTCAGGAATGACGCTCAGCTTTGGCTGGGCATAGAATTGTACAGTCTAAACTTGGGTTTATCCAAACCGACCTTTAATATATAAGTTGGGCTAAAGCTTGGTTTGCTGCTAAACTTTCATACCCCGAGCTAAAGCCTCGGGATTATACAAGTTTTACTAGATGTAATTAGTTTTTTGCTAGTTCTAGAAAAAATGTAAGTTTTAGAATAACCCCCAGCTTCAGCTGGGGGAGTGAATGAGTAAATTGTATTTGGCTTTAGCCAAACTATAGAAGTCTTTATTCGATGAGCTGCCAAGAAGTGCTTAAAAAGCAACTTAAGATCCCGAATGAGCAGAAATAAGCCAATTCTTATAAGTTAGAGGTTTGAGGTTGAGGTACTTTTTGTATTTCAATTAATTCCCTCGACAGGTTGAATATCCAAAAGGCGAAAATGTTATTGGCACGTAATAATGGTTGTTGACTTTCAACTCAAAAGCAACTTCGATGAACCGATAAAACTTTCCTGACCCAATTTTTGAAAATAAGGTGCGGTGTAGTAAGTCAGTTTCTAAATTTCTTGATAGTTGACGCCTTTTTCTGCTTTCAGAAAATCAGTGATTCTAATGTTTTCATCGGTAAGTTTTTCATCTATTATCGACCATTTTCCATTCTTTTCTTATTTGGAAAGACTGATTTTAACCCCTGGAGCGGGTTTGCCCTATGTGTTGTCCAAAATGCGGCTTGACAACCGATACTTGGTTTCTTGTGCAAAGATGAAACTAGTGAATATGGACATGATCAATGCTACTAAGTATGTCTTTTTATGGGATTTATTTTAATCTCTTTATGATTTTATTATTGGCTAATGGCTTTTAATCCCGCTTTGGCGATACGAACATCTTCACTACCGTGAGCGCCACCTACACCAATCGCACCCACAACCTTGCCATTTATCAGAATAGGAATTCCGCCATCCATCATCAGCATATTCTCATCTAAATAACGAACGTCTTCAGGAATAGTGCCGTCTTTAATGCCTTTAGCTATTTCTGCGGTTTCTCGTTTTTGAGAATTAGCGGTATAAGCTTTTTTATAACTTGCTCGCAAGGTGTGTACGCCAGCGTTGTGATGTCTTTGTACGGCAAGTGTTTGTCCGGATTTGTCAACTACAGTGATGGTCACATACAACCCGTCTTTATCTGCTTGTGCGAAAGCTGCTTGAATTATTTTAGAGGCCATCTTTCCTGAAAGTACAGGTTCTTGTTCAAAGTTTTCTTGTGCGTTGATCATAGTTGTAATTAGTGTCAATAGGATTAAAAACGTTTTCTTCATAAGTTTTATTTTCATTTGTTGTAAAATGTGTTGTTCGTGGAAAAAACCAAAACAACGAATAAGATACGATACATAAGGCAAGTCGAAAGCTGTTGCTGAGTCATCTTGGGAAATTTCTTTGAGATTTTTAAACCGCCATGTGCATATAGGTGGTCATAAAGGTAATTGTTTAATTGAGAGGGCGCAAGTTCCAGAGAACTCTTGAAAAGATTGAGCGTTCTGCAAATACGAAGATCTATCTGGTTTTACAGAAATATGACAAGATTTACTTTTAATAATTATTTAATTTTTTTGATCTGAACCGAATAAATAAAAATTGTGGAGTACGTTTTGTTTTTATTACCATAATATAGATCTATATCCATTAGTTGTGAAAATTGCTCCGACTGGGAGTATGTTAGTACAACCAATAAAAAAAAAGGAATTTATTATAGAAATAATAGAATATCAGTAAAGAGGAATTTACCACCAAATAATCCATCTCTACTTGATCTTCTTTTACAGCTTTTCATTTTTTACGCAATAAGAATCGTAAGAACAATGAGTTTATTGCCACTTTACTAATTGAAATACTTGTAACGTTATTCTAGAATTGGCAATTGAAATATTAGTTTCTATGATAATTCGTAAAAATAATTTCTGAAATTCTAGTATAATTATAATGGTCGGACGCGTTAATGCCTGATTATTAGGGCTTCTGTCTGTAGTGATATACTATCCAAATAAAAATTATTTTTTAATATAATTTCTTCATTTTTGAATTTTGAAATGTATTATTAATGTACATTCGTTATGTTGAACAACGATGTCCAACATACAAACCCAAATCATGATTAAAACTCTACTTTTTGCAACTTCGGTTGTTTTTCTGTGTTATACTAATAACACCTATGCGCAAGGTCCCGTCCTTGGAGAATCTTCTAATTTTGCACTTTTCTCATCGAATGGTGCCGTAAGTAACACCGGATTATCTCATCTTACAGGTAATGTGGGCACCAATAATGGTTCAAGTACTAATTTTGGCAACGTTGATGGAGTAATGCATGATGCTGACGGCACCACTGCGGACGCTGCTGCTGACCTTATTATTGCTTATAATGAACTAAATGCTGCAATTCCTAATTTTTTTCCAGCACCACTCTTGGGAAATGGACAAAAATTGGAAGCCGGAACTTATGCTATAGGACAAAGTGCCACATTGGACAATACCTTGATTTTAGACGGGAAAGGAAATAAAAATTCGATCTTTATTTTCCAGATCGAAGGATCTTTCTCATCTGCAGCTGGCGCAAAGGTGGAGTTAATCAACGGCGCACTTGCCTGCAATGTTTTTTGGAAGATTGAAGGCCTTGTTGATCTTGCGACCAATACACAAATGAAAGGTACTGTTGTTGCCAATAATGCCGCTATCATTTTGAATACAGGTTCGACGTTAGAAGGTCGTGCACTCTCGACTACAGGTGCTGTTACCGTTGCGGGAGTTACTGTTACAACACCTCTTGGCTGTGGCTCCCCTATTCTTAAGGGACCTGCTGCACCCGAATTAAAATCAGTGGCTTGTTACACAATCTTTTCAGGTAATGGTGAGGTTACGAATTCTGGCGTTTCTACCATCACTGGTGATGTTGGGAGCAATTTAGGTCTAACAACCGGTTTTCAAGAAGTAAATGTTGTGGGTACCATTCATGCGATTCCTGATACATCAACTGCAGAGTGCGCAGAAGATCTAGGCACTGTATATGATTATCTTAACACACTCCCTGTTGATATTGAATTGCTTTATCCTGCGGCTTTTGGACAAAATATTGTGCTAACTCCTCATACGTATTTAATGAACGCTGCAACGGTTCTTAATGGAACGGTAATTTTAAATGCTCAAGATAACGTGGATGCAGTATTTGTTATTAAAATTAATGGAGCACTTTCAACTAGCACATATGCTAAGGTGGAGCTACAGAATGGCGCACAGGCAAAAAATGTTTTTTGGAAAGTTGAGGGCGCGATCAATATTAACGATTATTCCGAATTTAAGGGAACTGTAATTGGTAACAATGGGGCAGTTATTTTAAATACAGGAGTAATATTGGATGGTCGAGTTTTAAGTACAAGTGGGGGTATTACCACCTTTGGAATTGATGCAGAAATGTCTCCTGGTTGCAACGCTCTGGGAATTAAGGATAATGCTAGTAAAAATAAATCTGCTCATTTTTCCCCAAATCCATTTAAGTCTACACTTAATGTAGCTAGAGATAACTTCGATACAAATGCAGCCGAACTTACTATATACAATGCATTAGGAGTATTGGTTCTAAAAACTACTTTGATGGAAACAAGAACTTCTATTCCAATGAATTTATCTTCAGGAATGTATTACTACAGTCTAAAAGGTAAAGATGGTTCACAACAAAACGGTAAACTTATTTCAAACTAATATATTTTCTTAAATATTGAGAAGCCCTGTCAAACGACAGGGTTTTCTGTTTAATATACTCTCTGTTAATTGGTTAAGTCTATTATGATATACAAGAAGAATACATATTTGAAATATTAAAAGTACTATTTCTTATGTTGAGAAACCGAATGCCATCAAAAATTTTCACGTCATAAGATTATATTTTTTTGCATCTCAGCTTTAAAAACTCAACTGCTCCTTAAAAATATAAGACTGCCTTCTGGAAATTTCAATTTCTTCTCCAGAATTATTCTATTTTCAGTTTCCTCAAAGTCTAGGCACGGCTATTTTTATATGGTTATTATCTATTTCAGTTTGACTCTGAAGAACTCGTCGCTAGAAAGTTATTCTTTTATTTGGGATAAGGATTGATAGCTAAGTGTTTGTTGGTTTTAAACAAGACTTATGTGAAGTTGCTAACGGATTTAAATATAGAAATATCCAGAATATTATCAAACACACAACATTTTCATATGAAACACAGATGTATCACATTTAAAGAGCTTTTAGGTGTGATATCATCAAACAAAATTAAATCCTCCACTCATCTCTGCGGAAATCCACATATATCAAAATCTTTCGCATTGCAGCATCCCATATGTATGTCTAAACTTGTCTGTATATTAGCCTAAAATCAAATTCCATGACTAAAAACTATTTCAGTCGCTTTACTCTAGCGCTCGTTGTATTTGTAAGTTTCTTTTCAACATCTCTTTTTGCTCAAGAATCCCTGCCGGAGAATTTCGATGCGTGGATAGAATCAGGCAGGATAGATTGGAAAATTCCCGGAATGGCAGTGGGCATTGTGAAAAATGGCGAAGTAATTTATGCCAAAGGATTTGGAGAAAAACAATTGGGAAACGGGGAGAAGGTAGATGCCAATACCATTTTTAGTATTGCCTCGGTCAGTAAAAACATCACTGCCGCTGCATTGGGTATTTTAGTAGATGAAGGAAAAATAAATTGGGATGATAAAATCACCAAACACATCCCTTGGTTTCAGTTAAAAGACCGATGGGTCACTCAGGAGATTACCATTCGTGATGCGCTGACACACCAGGTGGGCTTGGGACGAATATTAGGAAATAGACTCCAGTTTATGACCAATAGTTCACGAGATAGCGTGCTCTATCAGATGCGTTATATGGAGTTGGAAAAACCTTTCCGTTCGGAGTTTGTATACAACAACGTCATGTATGCTTTGGCGGGACAGATCATTGAACATGTAGATGGTCGCACTTGGGATGCCTTTTTACAAGAAAAACTATTTGCACCTCTTGAAATGAATTCGAGCACGACAAGTATCACACAATTAAAAACCAGTGATAATCAGGCTTATCCACATCAGGAAATAGAAGGGAAAGTAGTACCGATTGAAAGACGGAATTGGGACAATGCTGGACCTGCGGGCGGCGTTAATTCTTCAGTAAACGATTTGAATAAGTGGATGCTGATGCAATTGGGAGATTCAGGCTCTTATAATGGAAAAACCATTATCAGCGCACAAGAGATGAACGAAATCCACAAACCTCAAATGGTGCACCGACCGGCAAATGCTCTTTCTGGACAAAGTAGTTATGGTTTTGGATGGAATATCCTCGATTATAAAGGAAAGCGGGTGTTGACGCATGGCGGTGCGACCGACGGCTTTAATACCGCGATGTATTTGATGCCAGAGTTGGATCTGGGGATAATCGTTGTAGGAAATAATTTCAATTCTTTAGGTAATGCGGTTGCTTATCAGGTCATGGATGCCTACTTGGACGGAAATGATGCGGACTGGAACGACCGCTATTTACAAAGCTATTTAATCTCTTATGATCGCGCTTTGTTAGAACGCGATAAAATCCATAAAGCCAGAGTAAAAAGCTCAAAATCCAGTTTGGATAGAGATGCTTATCTAGGAACCTACCAATCACAAGGCTACGGCAAAATAGAAGTGAAACGAGACGGGAAGGATTTGGTGTTGCACTTTTGGGATACTGAGGGCTTGGAGGCCAGACTCGAGCATTGGCATTTCGACACCTTTAGAGCGGTTTGGAAAAACCCTGCCCAACGCGAAGAGTTTATGCAATTTCAATTGGGCAAAGATGGCAAGGTGGAAGCCCTGGATTTCGAATTTGTTTTGAGACCGTTATCCTTGCAAGTAGGCGCCTATCCGTCGAACTATACTCATACCGAGAGATTTATAAAACAGTAAGAATCGTTGTAAAATTATTTGTCAAATTAAGTTGAAATTATGTGCATCAATGCATCTTGATTTGGTTTCTAAAAGTTTTGACTCTACCGATAGTTATCGGGAACACGGACCTGTCTGGCGGCAGGTTTTTACAAATTCACTTGCTCCCTAAAAATACAGGTATAAATTATTTATAAATCAAAGTAATAAGAGTAGGGATTACCTACCTTATCAAAAAAGAAAATTCAACGATGATCAGTGATATAGAAGTAAACAAGCCGGCACCAATTATAGCAGACAAAAAACTAAAATCTTTTAAAAAGGGCATTAAAGTAGGATCCACCATAAAGGCTCTGGAGCAGGGGGAATCTATAGTGATCGTTGAGTTCTATACCGATGGCATATTTCTGCTTAAGGAGTTGCACAACTATCTCAAGCTGAAATTACCCAATACCTCTTTTAAAGAGCAGCGTGCTTATCGCTCAGAATACCATCGACTTTCAAATCTAATATTACTAGAAATTGTCGATCACAAACTAAGTGTGAACAAGTCTCCCGACATTGGTTGGTTCGAGAAATTATATCCAGAAAACAACCACTTCTTTCTGACGTTACCTCAAGTACAAGGATTGAATAGTGCTTGGCAGTGGTATAGTAATGGGGTTTCTATACCTGTGTTGCGCAATAGATTGCATCCATATTACGGCACTTATTTTCCAAGCCGTTTTGAACATTTAGAGCTTTTTGACAATTGGTTGAAGCGTTACGAAGGACCAAAAAAGACCGCAATCGATGTTGGCATTGGATGCGGAGTTTTGTCTTTACAAATGGTCCAGCATGGTTTTCAAAAGGTTTTTGCCACCGATATAAATCCCAATGCCATTGTTGGTATGACGGAGTTTATGGGAACCACAAAGCTGTCTCGGAAGATTGAATTGGATTTAGGACATCTTTTTGGGAAGTGGGATAAACCGACCGAACTGATTGTGTTTAATCCGCCGTGGTTGCCAGAAAACCGTGATTTGGAGGGTATTGATGAGGCTATCTATTATAACGAGGGGTTGTTCCCAGAGTTTTTTGCTGAGGCGAAGAAAAGACTCTTACCTGAAGGAAAGCTGGTGCTCATCTTCTCAAATTTAGGACAAATAACTAAGGTCGCTAAAGAACATCCTATAGAAACAGAAATAGCGGAAGGTGGCCGATTTAAATTGGAACGTTATTTTAAAAAATCAGTGCGCGCTGCTTCTGATAAGACAAAACGCGATCAACACTGGCGTGATTCAGAAGTCGTAGAACTTTGGGTGCTCACGCATATTTAAGTGTTGGAATTCCGGAATTAATTATATAGGAGTTGGAAAGCGGTGGAAATTTTGAGAGGACGCTTGCAATATATAAATAGCGGATGAAGGTTCTAAAACACTAAATAGAGATAGATTTCTTAAAAACAATCCATTTCAGTTGGTATTGTATTCCTGATTTCGTTTTAAAAATATAAATTCTTGGTGCTAAAGCTGCGGTTATTACAGCAGAAATTACAGCTAAATAGGCCCCAATTAAATCTTCAAATGAAAAAGTTAGAAGGGTACGAATGATGATATATATTATAAAATAGGCTAAAAAGCCTAAAATTAAGGAGGTTGTGGTTGTCTTCATAGCATGAAATATAATAAAATAATTAATAGGGTACTTATCTGTCGAAAACAGCGAAACATATTTATTGTCTTAACATGTATTTCCCTCAGATTTCGCAGATTTGCGCAGATACTGGTTAGGTGTTTTATTTATTTCCTTCTGCGTTCATCTGCGTTATCTGCGGGACATTTTAATTAGCTTCTAAAATCCGGAAGCGCTTTGGAGTCAACAATGAAGTTTTTATTTTCCTTTAAGTTCAAAAACAGCCGCTAATAATTTATAAGAATGCAACCTAGCCTGATGGTCTGTCATCATATCTTGAACCATAATTTCATCTACGTTGAGATCTTTCCTCAATTGCGTTAGTTGCTCGTAAACCTGTTCTGGCGTTCCTGCAACAAATTTTGGCGGAATTCCAGATCCTGCCACGTATTTTTCTAATTTAGGCAAACCACCCAATTGCTTTACCGCTTCCTCAGGTTTTGGGAGTTGGAAATCAATGATGCCTTTCGAAAGTATGTCGTACATCACACTAACAGGTGCAATTTGCTTTCTAGCCTCTTCTTCGGTATCTGCACACACGACATGAACGGCTAAGATGACTTCGGGAGATTTCACACCACTGGCTCCAGTTGAAGGTTGAAAATTTTTGCGATACGATTGCAGAATCTCTTTAGCGCCATTTTGATTTATAAATCCTGCAAATACATAACGTAAACCAAGATTTGCAGCTGCAGAGGCACTCCAAGGACTGGATCCTAAAACATGAAGTTTGGGCAAGCTTTTAGTGGTATGAATAGGATTCTTATTGAACGGATGATCTTCGGGAAAGCTGTTGTCCAGCCAAGACACTAATTCCTGTATTTGCTCATTGGAGTTGCTGCGGAATTGTTTGCTTCGATCTTGTTGTAGCGCGAAATCTGTTACAGGACCTGTCGTTGCTCTACCTGCACCCAAATCAATGCGATCAGGATAAAGTTCATTAAGCGTACAAAAAACTTCAGCCACTTTAAAAGCACTATAGTGATTGAGCAATACCGAACCCGAACCAACTTTTATAGTCTTAGTATTTGCGGCAATGGCCGCTATCAACACTTCGGGAGCCCTGCCTGCAATAGAACCCGAACCGTGGTGCTCGGCAACCCAAATTCTTTCAAAACCTAGTTTTTCGATGGTTTGAGCGACTTCGATACTATGCATTAAAGCATCATGTCGTGTCTCCCCAGGAATTACCGTTGCTAAATCTACAATTGACAATTTCATGTTCTATCTTCTATTAATTACGCGTTAAAGTTTTTAAGCTTGTTTAAGCAACTAATTTAATGAATAAATACCAAACCAGTCTGCGTGCGAATAAACAGAAAGACTAATAAACATAGTTAATGCGAAGTGACGACTGCGTTTTAGAGAATAAGGGAGTTGTAAATATTCCAAAAGAACACTGTGGAAGTCTGCTTAAAGCTGTATGGTACTGACTACTGCTTTTTTATCCACTTTTCGAATCCAATAGACGATTATAAAACCACCCACTATTCCTGGAATGAACCAACTATATACACTTGGAAAGAATTGATTGACCACCACAAATGCTGTAGAAGCGGAAATATAGCCACCCAGCATTTTTCCCAAATGTAGTTTTAGCCATGCTTTTCTCAATCGTTTAGGGTTTTTGTATAAGATTAAGTCTTTGACAGATAATAAGATCCCAACAATAGCAAATACGACAAGGACAATATTTATGGATTTTGTTAAAAGAATAGGTAAAAAAATCATTAGAACCCCAGTGAAAATCATCAATCTTGAGATCCATTGGTCAATTTTCAAATCTGGATTTTTTGTTTTGAAATTGAGCGCTCTTTGGCCGGTTAGAACAAAGTATAAGCTAAAAATTCCAACAGCGAATAAGAAAGGATTTTCGTGATTTGGTAAAACGGCGACGAGCATTGCAATTATTCCAGATAATAGCATGGCATAGAGAAATACCAAACCAGATTTTTTATGCAATGGTTTTCCTTTTGTTGCGATGATCGCAATAAAACCAGTTAATAAAGCAATGCCTCCGAAAGCTGCGTGAATATAAATGAGGACTTGTATCGTTTTTTCCATGGTTATAGTTGAGTTTAACGATTCAAACTTCTGCTAATATCTTCGGAACTTAAAATTTTAAGTACCGAGTTGTTGTTTGTTTAGGATGAGTTGACTATTTACCAGTCAATAGTTAGCTGATGAAAACGAATTCTATTTAATTAATATGCGCATGACTCAAATGGCATCACTCATTTTTTATAAAAATTCCATTACTAAC
>JBBSRC010000072.1:0-25550 GCA_038243395.1 Flavobacteriales bacterium
GATTTAACCCGCTCAACAATTTCGTTGGCAGAACGCTTGGTAAAAGTTAAAATTTGTATTTTTTCCGGGGATACCCCTTGCTCGATCAAGTAGGCCGCTCTACCCACAATACACCTAGTTTTTCCCGTTCCTGCACCGGCAAGCACGAGAAGATGTTCGCCCTCAAATTCTACTGCTTTTTTCTGCTTATCATTAAGATTATGGTTTTCCAAATTGCCTTTTTTGTAAAGATATTGAATTATCAGTCGTTAAATGAAGTTTTAGATAACGCTAAAAAGCATTATTTTTGCTCTTATGCTGTGTATTTATCTCCAAACGATTTTAACCGAAAAAAAAACGATTATTCCTTATCGCCTAGCTCTTCAAAACACGGAGAATTCGCAATTCCTAATCTTTAATTTCAGGCCTGAGATTAGCATTTCTAAAAAAAATTACGACCAGCATCATCTTGATCGATTAAGTGTTTTATCCGCTCCGCCTTTTTGCGATATCGCGGATGAGTTGATTGAAATATTTCAGTATAATCAATTAGTGTTTTCGGACGCAAAACAGTTTCAGTTACTTAAATCGCAATTCAAAACTATTGGTTATAATTTCAATATCAAACCCAAATATCTTTTTTATAAGACGGAAAAAGAGAAAGAAAATCCTATCGAGGTCTTCCTAAAACAGTCCGTAAAGTACCACGTACAAAGCTTAGACTATGGGGAGGCTTTTGTTCAGATTATGGAACATTATGTCAATGATACCAGCGCTGTACCAGAATCTTTCGCCCCAAAAGCTGAAATTTCCAGTCTGCTTGAAATCTCCTCCTATAAGATGGCCCCGGGCGTATATTACTTTTTAGATGAATTTGATGAGGTTATTTATGTAGGGAAAGCAAAGAATATTCGAAAACGGCTGCAAAGTCATTTTTCTCAACAAACAAATGGGGCTGCCATGGACTACTCCAAAGTCAAAAGCATCACGGTGGAATATTCAGGAAATGATCTTTTAGCGCAGTTGATTGAATCGGCCGATATCAAAGCCTTAAAACCCCTTTTCAATTCTCAACAAGTGACGGATCCTGCACCTTATATTATCAACCAAGGTAAGACTGCCAAGGGCATTAATAAATTGCAGATTACGCGTAAAGATATTATGGACAATATGCCTGAACGGTATTTTAACCGCTTATCGGTAAAACAATCTCTTGAAAAGTTTTGTAGTGACTATAATTTATGTAGAAAACATTGTGGCTTAGAAACAGTGAAAGGCCCTTGCAGCAAAGTTACATTGAAACATGAAGATTGTGTATGTGCCGGCACAGAAACCATGGACATCTACAATAAACGCTTTGACATCTCTTTCTATAATTTTAAAAAGAGAAAAGAGCGCAAGATTTACAAGCTCAAGGGCCGACATAAAAATGAAGATGCTTTTGTCTATCTGGTTAACGGCATTTATGAGGGTTACGGTTTTATTGATAAAAGTGAACCCATCTCAAACGTCAATGACATTTTAGGTCACTTGACGCCACAGATTAATAATTACGATACCTCGAGAATTGTGAGTGGCTTGGATAAAATAATTTCTGCAGAAAACATTTTAAACTTAACTGCAGGCTGACTCGCGTCCTGTCAAACATTTCTTTAGGCCTAAATTCTAATGCCTCCAAATAAAAATCAAGTTTTCCATAAACTGCTTTGACCTCGAAAAAGAACACAAATTTTTTATTCAGTCAATTTTAAAATTTTATGGATTAATCTCATGGCATCTAATCTTCTAACTTTGAAATATCAACAATTTAATTTCATTTAAATAAATAATTGACATATGAAAACATTAGAAGATTTATTCGAACACCAATTAAAAGATTTATACAGCGCAGAATCACAACTCTTGAAAGCTTTGCCTAAAATGGCAGAAAGCACCACAGATGACAAATTGAAAAAAGCGTTTGAAAATCATTTGGAGGAGACTAAAAATCATAAAACACGTTTGGAAGAAATTTGCAAAGAATTGGACATTGATCCAAAAGGCGAAACTTGCAAAGCTATGGAAGGCTTAATCAAGGAAACAACAGATTTTATCAAAGAAAAGAAAGATGACGACGTACATAATGCGGGTTTAATTGCAGAAGCACAGCGTGTAGAACATTATGAGATTTCTGGGTACGGTACTGCGGTAAGATATGCCAAGGAATTGGGACATAAGGACATTGCGGCCAAACTCAAGGAAACCTTGGATGAAGAATATAAGGCGGATGAGACCTTGAACAAAATGGCTGAAGGACGCCTGAACAAGAAAGCGATAGACAAATCGTCTAAATAACAAATCGTTTATAACAATAAAATCCCGAAATTAATTTCGGGATTTTTTTTGTTTCAATTTTTAAGGTTGGGGTGGTTATACCAAGGATCTCATTAATAACTCTTTGCGGATCAATGAACAGGATAATTAAAAGTATATACCTGCACCATTAAATTCATGAGCTGCATTAAGGTAAACCAATAAAAAACCAAGTTTGAGAATCATCACTCTCTAAACTTGGTTTTTCCTTTTAGCCTATATCATATTGAAGCGTTCAAATACTATTAACGTTCAACATTAATTTTAGCAAATGCTTAAACTGGAATCTTTTCTGATTCTTTCATACGGTCCCAATTTCTATGTTGTGAAATTGCTTGGATGAAGGTTGAAGGATCCGTATTCAAACAAATCGCTTTATCATCATTAAAATTTGCCACGTAAGTTGTTTTTACAAAATCTACGCCTTCATTATCCGCTGCAATGGCTTTACAATGTTTTAAAGCTTCATTGATAAACTTGGTAAATTTGGCATTCTTTTGTAAAGCCTGAATGGATTCGCTACCTCCAGGAACATATATAGCATCAAATAGCACACTTTCGGTAGTTGCAATGGCTGCATCCACTTTCTGTTCTGTCATTTCACCACTTTTAACCGTTCCACCATGAGGTGCGACAACTTTGACCATGGCGCCTTCTGCTTTTAGCGCTTCGGACATCTTCTTAAAATCGGCCATGGAAAATCCGTCGCCCATCAACACCGCTACTTGGCGTGTGGCAATGCTATCAAATTTGGTGTTGGCCTGACTTAACGCCGGCGATTGGTCCAAATAAATTTTCTTTTTCGGAGGTTGAAATTTAGCCACGTCTGCGTCTGCACCTATAGATTGATTCAAAGGTTCTTGTACAGAATCTGGTACTTTTAATCCCAATCCTTCCGCTACTTTCTGGGCGAGACTCGTGTCAATTTGATCAATACAGTAAAGCATCCGTTCTTGGATATGCTGGTGCATGCATTTGCCTAATTCAAAAATGTAGGCATCCGCGAGATGCTGTTGTTCCCAATCGGCAAGACTGCGGTAAAACAGTGCAGGTTGTGAAAAATGATCACTGAAGCTTTCACTTCGAGTTCTGATTTTTCGAGCATCTATTCGCTCTTCATAAGACGTAAATGCGCCTTCAGCCATTTTAGAAAGATGTGGACAGCCGCCACTTAAAGTGTTTGGAAAATAGGCCGTTTGTCCTTTTGGAATATCCATTTGCATATGTCCATCGCGCTGATTATTATGCGTAGGCATAATAGGTCGGTTGATTGGAATTTGATGAAAATTAGGCGACCCCAATCTGGAAAGCTGCGTATCTCGATAAGAAAATAGTCGACCTTGAAGCAGTGGATCATTCGTGAAATCAATTCCTGGAATGATATGTCCAGGTAAAAAAGCGACTTGTTCGGTTTCGGCAAAAAAGTTCTCTGGATTTCTATTCAAGGTCATTTTTCCAATGATTTTGACCGGAACCATTTCCTCAGGAATCAATTTTGTAGGATCCAATAAGTCAAAATCGAATTTATGCTCATCCTCTTGCGCCACAACCTGAATCCCGAATTCCCATTCGGGGAATTGACCGGCCTCAATAGCATCCCACAAATCGCGACGGTGAAAGTCAGAATCAGCGCCACTGATCTTAACGGCCTCATCCCAGGTAACTGAATGGACACCCAATTTTGGTTTCCAATGGAATTTCACAAAATGTGATTCGCCTTGCTCATTGATCAATCGAAACGTGTGAATGCCAAAACCTTCCATCATTCTATAACTCCTTGGAATACCACGGTCGCTCATGGTCCATATTTGATTGTGAAGCGTTTCAGTGGCATGGGACACAAAGTCGTAAAACGTATCATGTGCGGACGCTGCTTGGGGAATTTCCTTATTAGGTTCTGGTTTGACCGAATGCACCAAATCTGGAAATTTCATAGCATCCTGAATGAAAAAAATCGGCATATTATTCCCAACCAAGTCCCAGGTGCCTTCATCGGTGTAGAATTTAACCGCAAATCCACGGACGTCTCTGGCCAAATCGGTAGAACCTTTAGATCCCGCAACGGCTGAAAAACGAACAAACACTGGTGTTTTTCTTGAGGTATCGTTGAAAATTCCGGCCTTGCTGTATTCCGCTATGTTGTCGTATAATTCAAAATAACCATGTGCTGCACTGCCTCGGGCATGAACAATTCGCTCTGGAATTCTCTCATGGTCAAAACTGGTTATTTTTTCTCTTAATAAAAAGTCTTCCAACAAAGTGGAACCCCGTTCTCCAGATTTTAGGGAGTTGTTGGTGTCGTTAACTTTCAGACCTTGATTAGTGGTCATCGTGGTGTCCTCAGATTCCACGTAGTGCTTCTTTAAATTTTCAATCTTTTTGGATTCGGTAGAATCATTTTTTTTATCATCCATATCTTTTCGTTTTTAAATCTTAGCTTATTTTCATTGAAATATTTGTAATTAAAATTTTCGAATCTAAATGTCAGACTTTACAAATGAAAAAATTGACCCAATAAAATTTATTAATGTTCTGTTTGATTAAAAAACGGCAATACCCTCTCGAGTTGCCGTTTTTATATTATTGTAAAAAGTAGAAATTGCTGAAAATTTACTTCGGAATCACTAAGATTGGAATTGTGGGATGAAAGGCTAGGCTTTTTATAACGGGTTCCTTAAGAATACCCTCCAACATCCCATGCTTATAATTTACCATGGCCAGCATGTCAATCTTTTGCTCATCAATAAATGCGGTTATCGCTTTGGCTTTTGTGTTGCTATCAACCAGCCAGTCAAAATTATGCTCGTAGTCCTCCAGATAATTTTTTAGGATGTTCATATTGGTCTCTTGTTTTTCTGACAAGTTATTATTGACTTTTACGTGGACGATTCTAATGATTGCTTGGTTTAAATCGGCTAAATCTTTAAGTGATTGCAATTCCTTTATATCATAGTTCCGATTAAAATCTGTTGGAAAGGCAATTTGTTTTGGTGCGACAAAAGTGTAGCCTTCAGGAAGAATTAACACAGGACAGTCCCCAATATCACGCAGGACTTTGACGGTATTGCTACCCATAAGATAATCAACCGCATCCGTGGTACCTTTAGTTCCCATGACCACCATATCGATGTCGTGAAGCTCGACTGCTTTCTTCACGGCTTTTTTTAATTCCTTTGCACTGCGAAGTGGTTCGAATTGATGATTGGGGTTGGCATTAGCCGCCAAAGTTTGGGTTATTAACGCTGTCAATGAGCTCTCAACAACCTTGTTTTCTTTATCATCGGTATAAGCAGCTTCGAAAGCTCGGTCCAATGCGTCATTTACGTAGGTGCTGTGCAAAACATAAAATGTGCACTGTTGGTCTGCATATAAATTTAGCGCATAGTTTAAAGCGCTCAAAGCATTGTCTGAAAAGTCTGTGGGAATTAAAATATTTAATCTTTTAGTGGTCATATTTGTATTGTGTTTATCGTTGGTTTTTCCAAGAAATAGGTTGTTAAAGGAAAACCAATCGTATGAATTGTATTAAAATTATATTTTCGAAAATTGAATGTTTACAACAAAAAAATTTACAGGTCAAATTTAAAAAATACGGCATGCAAAAGTTATGATAAATATCAGATACTTTATAGAAATTGCTTCGATAATTTCCTTTGTAATAAAATGATGCAATAAGTATGCGGTGAAAAAGTAAATATTTTTTAACTATCTGAATAACTTACTGTAGCATTATTTATACTAATTACCAGTCTTTTACTGAAATGTAAATACATAAACCACCCCTTGCCGACAATATCAATTTTTCAATCTTAGAGACTTATAGACAATTAAAAAATTCTAGTCTCTATTGCGATAACAAATCTCTTTTATGATTCATCGATTATTCTATTAAGTTTTAACTTTGTCGGAAATAAAATATTGGAGTTTATTTTATGAAGCACAATACCCCAAGCCAACCCAACAGAGGTTGGATCTTAGCGGCTTTAATGCTTACCATGGCTTTGGCGGCCATGGACAGCACCATTGTAGCAACGGCAATTCCACAGATCGTAGGCGATTTGGGTGGGTTTTCTTTATTTAGCTGGCTATTCTCAATCTACCTATTAATTCAAACCATTACAATTCCAATTTACGGAAAATTGGCTGATATTTTCGGACGTAAACCTATTTTGATTTATGGGGTTATTGTCTTTTTGTTAGGTTCAGCAGCCTGTGCCGGGGCTTGGGACATGATCAGTTTAATTGGTTTTAGAGGCCTTCAAGCAGTGGGTGCCGGTGCGATTATGGCGACCGTCAACACAATTGCTGCCGATATCTATACGCTTGAAGAACGCGCCAAAATTCAAGGATGGCTTTCCAGTGTGTGGGGAGTTTCTGCTATTCTGGGACCTACTTTGGGAGGGTTTCTGGCCGATTATGCGTCCTGGCGTTGGATTTTCTTAATTAATATCCCCGTGGGTATTGGTTCCATCATTATGATTAGCATGTTCCTCAAGGAAAGCAAACCACTAAAACATCCAAAAATTGATTGGCTTGGTGCTCTTGCCTTGTTAATTACTGGTGGATTTATCATGTTTGGTTTGATGCAAGGCGGTCAGTCTTGGGACTGGATTTCTTATGAAATGCTGATTTTCACAGTAATCTCGGCACTTTTGGTAAAAGCCACCATGATGATAGAAGCGCGGGCAGAAAGTCCGATTTTACCGCGATGGGTTTGGCGCAAACGCGTTTTGGTAGGTGCTAATTTGGCCACCATTGGGATGGGCTGCTTGACCATGGGACCAAATATGTTCTTGCCCGTTTTTGCACAATCGGTTATTGGCGTTGGTGCAATTACGGCTGGTTTTATTTTGGCCAGCATGAGCATTACCTGGCCAATATCGTCCTCGTTTTCTGGCAAATTATACCTCAGGATCGGATTTCGAAACACCGCCCTTTGTGGAATTGCTATCGTTATAATTGCTGTGGCAAGTTTCTTGTTCATCCCATTTCCGGGATCGGTTTGGACTTTGGTTGGCATCCAATTATTGATGGGTGCTGGATTTGGTTTGATCTCCACCCCTTTGATGGTGGGGGTGCAATCAACCGTTGAATGGGGACAAAGAGGGGTCGTTACCGGTGCCAGTATGTTTTCAAGATATTTCGGTCAAAGTTTGGGCGCTGCCGTTTTCGCCGCTATTTTCAATTCGGTATTATTTGATCAATTGAGAGAAGCACCCGCAAGTTTACAAAGCGCTTTACCACAAGTTAATGAGGTTGTGGAAGTGTTGCAATCGCACAAATCTGATGGCAGCATTCAAACGTATTTGCGACATGCTTTTTTTGATTCGACCCACACGGTTTACATTGGTTTGCTTACCGTAGCACTACTCACGCTCATCGTTTTATTACTTACTCCAAAACACTTTGGTAAAATAACCGAATTTTAAGCTTTAAATTATCTGAAGTTCATGACCTATTGGTCAGTGCTGATAGAGTTGATAATAGTTACATACGTTCTATCGGTTTCAATCTAAATTAATTCCTCATAAAATAATTTAAGGCTTTCGGATGGTGTTGGTAAATTATTTCAAGCTTACTTCGATTCTCCATCATTACCGATTTTTTATAATCGCCATGATCGGCGATCAATTTCTCAATGCGATACGTGAAGTTTTCAAGAACTTTTAATGCGGTAAATAAATATTCAAGACTTTCTATGGAATACACCGAGGATTCTTCGTCAATTTCAACCGGATTTTTGCCGTGCATTGCCATATTTCTTAAACTATTGACCAAAGTTGATTCATACATACTTTTATCTTGTAAAGTCACTTTCGAATACTCAAATGAATTATTGGATTGCGCGTCGTTCCCAAATTCTAAAAGATCCTTCAAATCAAACATTTGAAATTCGCCCAGTTGGTTCATTTCGTCTTTTCGATGTTCCAATTGATTGAGGCGTCCGCTATAAAATCTTTTGGAATGTTCATTTTTTTCTGAGCGGTATTTAAAGTAATCCAGCATATGCTCGTTTCTAAAATCTTTCAGAAAGAGATATTGTCTCAAATTTCTTTCAAAAGTCAAAACATCATCTTGAATGGCATGCAATACTTTTGTTTGATTGTAATCTGAAAAGTGAACAATTCCCGTTAACACTTCGCCCTTAAAAAAAAACAAAACATTATGCGTGTTAGCTTTAAACTTTTGGATTAGGGATGCGTCAAAAACCTTATCGCCCACGCTTAGTTTATTTTCATCTTCAATCAGTTTCCTTTTAAATTGGCCATTCATCAGTTCATAATAATGTTCGGAATCATAATCGGGCATATTGCTTATTTTCAAGGTTTCACATATATTAAGACAAGCCTTTTCGACTTCCTTATCATAATAAAGTATTCCTGTTTGCGCAATATCTCCAAAACTTAATTTAAGGTGTTTCATGTTTTTTTACAGTTATGAGCTCAAAACTACTTATTTAATTCCTGACCAATTATCCTAATTAAAATAAAACTAACCATAAAGGATAGCAATAAATCTTTACGTCTCATCGGGGATTTTTGAAAGCAGAATTGATAAAGGTTAAATCCACCTTATATATTTTTGGTTTTTAAAACTGAAATTCTCAAACTATTTAAGCTGCATATTTTTCTTTAAAAGCTATTTTTGAAAAGGATAAATAAACCTTTATCTGACGTTTTCGGGCTGGTTCGTGTTTCATATTCTTAAGCATTATACGAGAATCGGACACTGTTCATGAAGAATTAAGAGAGAAACAAGTTCGACTATACGATGATACCACCGAATAATCCACCATAAATCAAAGTGACTTCGAGCCATAAAGTTTATCTTTGCGTTTATTAAGTCTAAATAAGCCATTGACCATGTACAGCGTATTCTCCATCAGAATTTTGGTGGTCTTCATATTTTTTTCCTTAACTACTTCCCCGGTCTTTTCACAATCGAATGACCCGGCTACCGAAACTGTGATTCATTTATTGGATTACATTGCGAGAGATTATCCTGAAGGTGTTCAAAACGGACAAGTTATCGATGAAGACGAATACCAAGAAATGCTAGAGTTTTCTGGACAAGCCTATGAACTGACTAAGGAGGGTTCTTTTTTATCACAAGAGAAACAACAGGTGTTGGCTACGATTTCGCAACTCCGGTTGTTGATAGACGAAAAGAGCCAAGCTACTACCGTCAGCGCACTTGCGCAAGAGATTAGAAATAATTTTATCGACATCACTGGCATCCAAACCGCACCCTCTTTATGGCCAGAGGCCAAGCGAGGAAAATCTTTATACGCCAGTAATTGTGCGTCTTGCCACGGCACAAAAGGGTATGGCGACGGACCATTAGCAGAAGGTCTTAACCCTACTCCCAGTGACTTTCATGATTCAGATTTAATGCGTCAGGTGTCGCCCTTTCAAGCTTACAATACCATAAAGCTGGGTCTAAATGGTACCAGCATGCGTGCCTTTTCCGAATTGACCGAAGAGCAGCTATGGGATTTGGCTTTTTACATCAAAGGTTTACGCTTTCAAGACGAGACCATGGACACCATCGCTTTAAGGACCCATTTTGAAACCGTGTATCCTGAATTGAATTTAAATGACGTTGCAACCCATTCCGACGATGAACTATTGGCTAGTCTTACTGAACGATCCAACAATGCTGTCTTGCAATTACAAGCTTTGCGCTTATTGGCGCCGACAGGTAAAGAAGCAAAAAACAGTTTGATCATCGCAAAAAGCAAACTGAATGAAGCGTTAAAAAATTATACGGAAGGCAACAAATCTTTAGCCCGCACCAACGCTTTGACCGCTTATTTGGAAGGTATCGAACCCGTAGAAGCACGCTTAAATGCGAACGATCCTGCGTTTACCTTACAAATTGAACAGCAAATGCTCAGAGTTCGACAAGCCATTGAGAAAGATAAAGGGGTGGAAAGTGTGAAACAAGAAACTGTCAAAGCTTTGGCCTTGATTGACCAAGCAGACACACTCATCAAAGACCATAAATTGAACTATTGGATGACTTTTTTTATGGCAGGGTCCATTATGCTACGTGAAGGTCTCGAAGCTTTTTTGATACTTGCCGTAGTGTTAGCATTAATCCGCACTTCAGGCGTTAAAAAAGCCTTGCCATGGCTTCACGGTGGATGGATGATTGCAGTTATCTTGGGAATTGCGGGTTGGTTCCTGTCCGATTATATTATTCAATTTGGTGGAAAAAACAGAGAAATAATGGAAGGCTTGATTGCGCTATTTGCGGTCATCGTCTTGTTATTTGTAGGCTTTTGGCTGCACAACCATTCGCATGCTAAAAAATGGAAGGAATTCATCGAAAACAAAATTGGACGCTATCTCCAGAAAGACAAGATGTTTGGGTTGGCGGCTTTTTCCTTTATGGTCGTCTTTCGGGAAGCTTTTGAAGTCATCCTCTTTCTTCAAGCTATTAACCTGGAGTCTGAACCAGAGAATAAGTCGGCTATAGGTTTGGGCGTTTTGGCAGCTGTGATTTGTATTGTAGTAATGGTTTACCTTTTTCAAAAATATTCCAAGAGAATTCCAGTACGACAGCTGTTCCGCTACTCCTCATGGATTATTGTGCTCTTAGCGATCATTCTTATGGGCAAAGGTTTTCATTCCCTTCAGGAAAGTGGTTGGATTTCGGTTACGGGCCTCCCATCACTCTTCCGAATTAACTGGTTGGGCTTCTATCCTACCCTAGAAACCACCTTGGCGCAAGTTGCTCTTATTGTCGTTATTCTTATAACTTACAAGGTCCACAAACAACGTATCGAAAATAACTTGATAAAATAAACTTGACTGTTTTATATGAATTTCACAGCCGAGCTTTTCGTGACATTTAAATATAATTTTACTTCCAACGACTAAAAAGAAGTTACCTTTGCCCCTCCAAAATTTTCCAAAATATGGAACACGTGGTTCGAAATTCTCCCACGTTAAAAAACTAAGAAACACATTATGTCTTCCAAAAAAATCCAGCGGCTTGCATTATTATTGGCCGTTTTTCACATTCTTATTGTTGCATCAAGCAATTATTTAGTTCAATTCCCGATTACTGTATTCGGATTCAAGGCCACTTGGGGTGCGTTTACTTTTCCATTCATCTTTTTGGCTACCGATTTAACCGTGCGCCTTTTTGGAGCCCGAATGGGAAGACAGATTATTTTTTATGCCATGTTTCCGGCGTTGGTGGTTTCTTACTTGATTACCGTTGGTTTTCGCCATGGGATTTGGTTGGGGTTTGACGCCTTTTTTCGCTTTGATCTATTTGTCGCTCGAATTGCCATCGCCAGTTTCTCCGCCTATGTAGTTGGGCAGATTTTGGATGTTTTTGTGTTTAATAAACTTCGCCAGCACAAGCAATGGTGGCATGCGCCATTCGCTTCGGCAATTTTCGGGAATTTATTAGACACCTTCGTCTTTTTTTTCATTGCTTTCTACAAAACTTCAGATACGTACCTCGCAGAAAACCTGGTCGAAATAGCTACGGTCGATTATATTTTTAAAATGGTCATCAATGCTCTGTTTTTCCTTCCACTTTATAAAGTTATCCTAGATCAAGTTATGAAAAGTCTGCAAAAGAAAGAATCTCAAAGTCTCAACAAACTCAGCTAATCCTGCATCGATTCTTATTTTTAAGAACAAATTTATAATTAGAAAACATTTCAGAAAGAACCTTTAGTCAACCGCATTGGGCTCTGGCAAAAATTCACTTTTATAGGAGTACAAATCCAATAAAATTCCTTATTTTTAATCATTCTAAATAAAGAATTCATTTCAGTGATAAAACCTCAATTATGTATTCAAAAAACAATATAGAAGACTTCATAAAAACATCTCCGATCCTTAAAGATATTATAGCAGCTAAACCTGTTTCGTGGTTAAATCCGGAGGTCAAATCCAGTACAACGACACCTCAGTTTTCTCTAGATCTGGATGACATGAAAGCCGCAGAGGAATTATGGACACGCTTTGCTCCATTTTTTATGAAAGCTTTTCCAGAAACCGCGAAAAGTCATGGTGTTTTAGAATCGCCTCTCCGAGAAATTCCTCTAATGAAATCACTTTTAAATGACGATAACGATGACATTGAAGGACGTTTATTCTTGAAATGTGATAATGAACTTCCGATCTCTGGTTCTATTAAAGCTCGCGGTGGCTTTTTTGAAGTCATGAAATACGCGGAACAATTGGCACAGACATCAGGATTATTGAATAGCGAAGATGATTACAGTATTTTGACTTCCGATAAATTCAAGACGTTTTTTAGCAAATATAAAATTGGCGTTGGATCGACCGGAAATCTTGGTTTAAGCATTGGGATTATCAGCGCGAAATTAGGTTTTGAGGTCACGGTATATGTATCAGCGGATGCCAAACAATGGAAAAAAGATTTGTTGCGTGAAAAAGGCGCCACAGTTATTGAATTTGATGGCGATTTTAGCGAAGCCATTCTTGCGGGACGTCAGCAAACTGATGCCGATCCTAATGCCTATTTTGTTGATGATGAAGATTCTCAAGATTTATTCTTAGGATATACCGTCGGGGCACTCCGGATCGCTGAACAGTTAAAAGCGCAACATATTAAGGTAGATGCTGAGCATCCCTTGTTTGTTTATTCCCCTTGTGGCGTCGGAGGCTCTCCGGGCGGCACTGCTTTTGGATTAAAACAGATTTATGGAGATTATGTACACTGTTTCTTTATTGAACCCACGCACTGTCCTGCGGTTTTAACAGGATTGGTAACTGGGGAAATGAGCCGCATTAGCGTGCAAGATATCGGGCTCGATAATCAAACAGAAGCCGATGGTTTAGCAGTGGGACGCCCTTCGCTTTTTGCTACAGAAATTAGCAGACATTTGATCAGTGGTATTTTTACTCTGGAAGATGAGAAGCTCTTTAGACTTTTAGCGCAATTAAAAGATTCCGAGGATATATTTCTAGAACCTTCAGCAACCGCAGGCCTCATCGGACCGCAACGAGTACAAAAGACGGACTACGCAAAAACGCATGACCTCAATATGAAAAACGCGACGCATATCGTTTGGGCCACTGGCGGCCATCTTGTTCCAGATTATCAAAGGAAAAAATTTTATGAAAGAGGACACAACCAATTAATGACGACTTAAATCGAGTAATACGTGTGGTCGTTCTCAACTTTTTAATCATCTACCCGAAACTTAGTTTCGGGTAGCTTTTTATTAATCACTATATGTCTATGCTTATATTGGTGTAACCAAACTCTCAAACCATGTCTTCACTTCACCTTTCAAATGTGGCATCAGTTTGTCTTGAACCATCTCGTGATAGGTATTGATCCAATCAATTTCTTCTTGAGAAAGAAGGTCTTCAACGATGATACTTTTAAAGAATGGGCAAAGAGTCAAAGTTTCAAATTCATAGAATGTATTCCATTCTGTTTTCTTCCAAGTTTTAACCAGGATTAAATTCTCATGGCGGATGCCGTATTTACCCTCTACATAGTAACCAGGTTCATTGGACATTACCATTCCAGCTTGCAAGTCTGTAGGATTAATTTCCTTGCGAATACTTTGTGGTCCTTCGTGCACATTCAAAAAACTACCTACACCATGCCCGGTCCCGTGATTAAAATCTTTTCCTTCTTTCCATAAAGGCATTCGCGCTAAGGCATCAAGTTGGACACCTTTAGTGCCTCTAGGAAATTTCGCCATGGACAACTGGATCAAGCCTTGAAGTGCTGTGGTGGCGTCTTTTTTAAATTCCTCAGAGACTTCGCCTAAAGGAAAAGTACGCGTAATGTCTGTGGTGCCTTCTAAATATTGCCCGCCAGAATCAACCAAAACGCTCCCCTCATCAGTTACTTTGGCACTGCCTTCAGATTTGGCGGAATAATGCATAATCGCACCATTGTCTTGGTAACCAACGATACAGGCAAAACTATTACCAATAAAATTCTTTCCTTCTGCACGAAACGCGTGTAATTTTTGACCGATAGAATATTCGTCCATCTCCTCTTTGCCCACGTTATGCGTAAGCCAATAAAGAAATTTTACCATGGCCACCCCATCACGGATCATGACCGTTCTGAAACCTTCCTGCTCGGTTTCATTTTTAACCGCCTTCATTAAATTACCAGGTACTGGTTTTTCAATAATGGTATTGTTATTTTTTACACTTTCAAAAATAGATTGATTACTAGAGGGCGCAATCAAAATGGACTGGTTCCTCAGCATCCCCATATGGTCGAAAAAATTATGATAAGGTTTAACAAATACCCCTAATTTTTTCAGAAGAATCTGGGTTTCGTCATCTAATTTAAACAGGTCGACAAAAAGGAAACACTCTTCCAGCGTCAGCAAAATATATCCTAAAAACACGGGATTACAATTCACATCGCTGCCGCGTAGATTTAAGGTCCAAGCCACATCATCTAAACTGGAAATTACATGTGCCGTTGCCCCTTCTTCCTTCATTTTCTCTCGGATGGCGGCAATTTTATCCGTAACGGATTGCCCTGCACGTTCAGTGGGCTGTACAAAAACAGGATTTTTACTCGGTGCTGACCGCTTGGTCCATACATTTTTCAGTAAAGGCAAGTCTTTAAGCTGACGTTTGTGCTTGGTTAATTTTTCTTCCAATGCAACCCAATTGGCATGTGACGTGGCAATGCCGTTTACCGCTATGGTAGCGCCTTCAGAAGTTTCAGAAATAATCCAATCGATATAATTGGGGGTACCTTCTATACCATCTTTAAACAGATCGATGCCGGATCCATTCAGTTCTTTCGGTGCTTGGGTAAAGTAACGTCCGTCTGTCCAAAGTCCAGCTTTATCGGCAGTGACGACCACAAATCCCGCAGAGCCTGTAAATCCAGACAGCCATGTACGTTCTTGCCATTCGGCAGGAAGATATTCGCTCATATGCGGATCGGCAGAATACACGATAAAAGCATCAATGTTATTTTTCCTCATTTCGTCTCTTAAGGAAGCTACTTTTTCTTTGGCTGTCATAGTTACTTTTTTTAGAAGCTGAAAGTTACAGAAAGTCTGCTGCACTGAAAAAAGATAGCAGGTGTTTAACAAGGTTTTATAATTAGTTTTGGGTTTAGTGAGGGGGAATGAGCTTTTAGGGAGGAGAGATTAAGGATTAGGGACGATAGAACCTAAGATATTTAGCATAACCATCTGCGGAATTCGGCGTGATCTGCGGGAAGCTTTGAGAGAGAATGATTCGCAGCCGAAAAAGCTATCATGGTTAAAAAAATCATTTTAAATCCAAATAATCTGCGTCATCAGCGTTCTATAAATGACTATTACACAAAATTACTCAAAGGAGGCACAAAGCTTCACAAAGGAGGTTGGGATGAGGATCGAAGTTGAAATTGATAATTGGACTGCGCCCACAAACCAAATGATACTCCGGCTTCGATTACTAAACAAGTTAATACCTCGACTACGCTCAGCAGCCTAATTTAAAGTCGAAAATGAAATGTGATATAAGTATGGTCTACTCTATTTTCTGCAAGAAGTAAAAGACCAGACCTCCCAAAGAATAACAAACCACATCCCAAATATCGCCAGTATAACGATGGGATTGTAATGGGAGATAATATTCAAAAAGAAAAGAAAAAAGGACCACGAGACTAAAGATGGTTAATATGTCCAAGCGAATCGTGTTGTCTTTCTTGATTAACCAAACCCCATGTAAACTCAAAAGAGCCACCATCGGAATCACTAAAAAATCATTCAGGTGATGAAATACCCAATCAGGACGATCAACTGAGAAGAATTTTAAACACTGCACAATTAAAAACACCATTAAAGACAGCAGTCCGTATCCCTGTAGGAGCTTCAAAGGAAGACGACGAATCATATAAATAGCATCGCAATTAACCAAGCAATTCCTATTCCGATAGCCATCACAATCATCCACACTGAATAGGAGGCATAATAAACGGATCGCACCACCCAAAATCGATTCGTTTTCATCCGTTCAGAAAAGGACTTTGTCTCCAAATCGGGAGTTTCCAAAAGTTGCTTAAGTTCAGCTTCTTTTATTTTAGTATCAGAAATTAATTTCGCTTCTCGAGCCTCTAAAGCAAAATCTTTATCAGCAAAATTTTTATGATTAGTCTGCTCTGGCATATTATGATAAATTCAATTTGCAAAAATAGGGCTAATATATATTGACAAAGAACCAAACCGGAGTTTTGCGATTTTTTAACACGTTCCATTTTTTTATAATTTAATATCCCTTTGGGTATGTTGAGCATTTTGGCTTCGCCCGCTTAGAAAAATTAAAACGGAGTGAAAGGTAAATAATAACAAGTTACAACAAGCGTCAATAAGAACCATTTGGTCTAATTGGTCTTATGGGCTAAGCATATATAATTCTGAGGTTTAATTTGTATATGCAAGAATAAAAATGGAGAAGAGTTTTAACTAACTAAACACATTTGAACGATTTGGCTAAAGCCAATTGCGTAATTATTTCCGGACCCCCAGCTAAAGCTGGGGGCTAAAGACGATAATTAATAACTTGGAGCTTAGGGTTAATTATATCAGTAAAGAAAAGAATTGCAATTTTGCCGACCAGCAATCAAGATGACGATTTACCTAAACCGAATTGCTTTCACTTTCCTGACGGTCAGTTGAAACTACAGATTAAAGAATTTGTGAATAACTCCGAGTTTTAGCTCGGAGTTCGAAAGATCAAAAGATGAAAGGGCTTTAGCCCAAAATTAACCATAAGAATAGTTTGCCTATGCCCAGTTACCTATTTCATCCAATTCTAAACAAAAAAAACAGGCTCACTTAAAATAGTGAACCTGTATTTATACTTTTTAAAATGTAACGCTTAATACAACAGCATAACAATTAAGCCTACGCCTCACAACTTGCGCAGTCTTTTTTCTGAGCAAATTTTTGCGCAGCATTCATACTATGTTGATAGTAAAGCGATTTCAATCCAAGCTTCCAAGCGGTTACGTGGATTTTATTAATCTCTTTCACGGGCATTTCTGGATGCACGATAATATTTAACGACTGTCCTTGGTCAATATAATTTTGACGGTGTGCCGCTTGGTAAATCAAATCTAATTGATCGATTTCTGAATAGGTTTTAAAAACATCTTTTTCGTTTTCTGTCAAGAAATCTAGATGCTGCACAGAACCATCATTATTACGGATGTCTCTCCAAACTTCTTGATTATTTTGGCCCTTTTCTTCCAACAATTCCTCTAAATATGTGTTTTTAATCGTCGTTTTAATTTTGGCGATATCCTTCACATACACATTCGACCATATCGGCTCAATACCTTGGGACACTTGACCTAAAATGAAAGCTGATGAAGTCGTTGGAGCAATGGCATTCAAGGTTGCATTACGTCTGCCGTAGCCTTTAAGAACTTCAGGTTCGCCAAACATGTCAGCTAATTCTTCAGAAGCTTTATAAGATTTTTCTTTGATGACTTTAAATATCTCATTATTCAAGTTATACGCCTTTTCGCTATTCAAAGGAAGCATTCTCGACTGTAACAATGAATGCCATCCTAAAACGCCAAGTCCTAAAGCGCGGTTATCTTTCGCAAAATTATAAGCACGTTCCATAAATAAGAAGGTCTGTCTGTCTTCTCTACTTTCTGAATCACGATACTCTTCTAATTTATCTACAAATTCGGTAATCACTGCATCTAAGAAATAAACCATTGTTTCCACCGCATCCGTATCTTTCCACTTGTCATAATGCAATAAGTTTACAGAAGAAAGCACGCATACAAACGACCAGTCGTCATTGGAAGGCAACATGATTTCGGTACACAAGTTACTCGCATAAATAGGCAAGTCTTTATCTTTGTACACATCCGCGGCAGCGTTATTGGCATTATCCTTAAAGAAAATATATGGATAGCCCATTTCCCCTCTACGTTGCAAAACTTTTGCCCAAATGGAACGTTTTTTCTCATCGCCATCGACCATTTCTTGCATCCATTCGTTGGTTACAGTAACGCCGTGGGTTAATTCCTGAATAGGATTTCCTTCGGTACCAATTTCCAAAAACTCCATAATATCTGCATGTTCAACGGGCAAATACGGTGAAAAACGACCACGTCTTACCGAACCTTGACTGACCACATCAACCATCGATTCGAATAACTGCATGATATGAACTGCACCAGATGCTTGTCCGTTGTTTTTTACCTCGGCCCCGCGATGACGGATTTTTCCGAAATACCCTGAAGTTCCGCCCCCAAGTTTGGACATCATCCCCACTTCCGATTGCGTGTATAGAATATTACCCATATCATCGCCAATATGCGATCCAAAACAGCTGATTGGAAGACCTCTCTTCTTACCAAAATTAGACCATACTGGAGATGCCAGTGAGAAAAATCCTTCAGACATATAGCCATAAAACTTGTCTGAATATCCTGGGATACCTAAGATATCTTGGGCTCTATCTGCGATTTCGCGAATACGTTCCTCGGCAGTTATGCCAGGAGTTAAATACCCTGACGCTAAAAAGTTACGGCTGTGCTCATTAAGCCATTCAAAGCCTTGTGTTTCTTTTTCTCCTGTAGGATTAAGCGCTTCTTTGCGAGCATTAACAAGGTTATCAGTTTCTGAAATTGTTTTTGTTGGTTGAGTGTCGAGGGTTATATTTTGATTGTTCATTTAAAAAAGGTCATCACTGGTTATACTTTGTGTTCTTTTACTGTAATTTATTGAGCGTTTCACGAAGAAATCGCCATGTTTGGTGCCGATAATCTCATCGTCAAACCATTCAGTTTGTGCTATGAGGCTTTCATCGATTTCAAATACTTTTTCGATGCCGATGCTTTCAAGGGAATTATTGAAACGGTTTTTGATAAACTCATTAACCACGGCTTTAGGGAGGAAGTCGAGTTCACCATCTTCAAATATCCAATCCACAATTCTACTTTCTGCAGTAAAGGCTTGTTTACACATTGCCTGAATCATAACGTTGTAATCGGCATCAAACCAATCCGGATTTTCATCTTTAATGATTTTGATAATATCTATTCCAAAATCGCCGTGAATCTGTTCTTCTTTTGAAGTGGCTTCTACCACATTTGAAATGCCCTTAAGCATGTTTTTATGCTTGTTAAAGGCCATGATAATCAAAAATTGAGAGAATAACGAAACGTGTTCTATAAATAGAGAAAACAGCAATATGGATTCTGCATAGTCTTTATTATCCTCACTTTTTGCGTTCTTCAAAGCGGTTTCCAAATACTGGACCCGCATCATAATGGCTGGTTTTTTCTTTAGATCTTGAAATTCTTCGTTCAATCCTAATATTTCCAACAAATGTGAATAGGCATCATGATGGCGCACTTCACTTTCCGCGAAGGTAGCTCCCACTGAACCAATTTCTGGTTTTGGCATTCTTTGATAGATATCGCCCCAAAAACTTTTTACTGCAACCTCAATTTGTGAGATGGCAAGCATGGTATTTGTAATAACCGTGCGCTCAACTGCCGAAAGACGGGTTTTGAAATCTTGGATGTCACTTGTAAAGTTAAATTCGGTGTGAATCCAATACGAATGACGGATCGCCGGAACATATTCATAGAGTGCTGGATATTCGTAGGGTTTTAAATTAATACGCTTTTCGAAGATGTTCAGCTTGCGCTTTTGGGTTTGTTGATTTCTGTAGAGGATGTATCCTTTAGCAACATCAAAAAACCCAGATTCCATCAATTTGGTTTCTACAAAATCTTGAACTTCCTCAACGGTAGGAATATAATTCCCATCCACTCTTCTTCTTTCCAATAGTGCATCATAAACCATCTTAGATATGCGTTGTGCATCCTCAGGTCCGCCGTGATTTGCAGCGGTCATCGCTTTCAATGTCGCATCTGTAATTTTTTGTAAATGAAAGAGTTTCGTGCGAAAATCTCTTTTAATGACGTGGGTTATTTCCATGAAAATAAGGACTAAGAATTAATAAAATAAACGAGGTGTAAAGATGTCAAATTTATTAATGACTTTTGATTGAGACCTAAAATTGTTGTCAAATGGTTATCAACAATTGTCAATATTTTAGAAATAACTGAGAGCTAGAAGGTTTGAAAAATTTAATGATTGGGCAATGCAAAAGAAAAGATTATAGGTAATAATTTTAGTTAAAAAAACAGCTATTTTTAACTAAAAAGAGTTAAAAATTTTACTGTTATGAGGCGGGAAGAAAGTGTTAAACACTTAAAACAACAATTGAGAATTAAAAATGACGAAACTTAAAGACAATTTCGACCTTGATTAAATCATAAGACTGCTCCCTATATTTAGATCCTTCACTCCTATTTTTTTAAAATAAATCAAAACTATAGTTCGTTATGTTCTGAAATTCGACCTTTAAATTTACAAAATTGACACTTCACTATTTTACTATCAATCCAATTGCTCAACTTGTTCAAATACTGTATATTGCTTTCATTTACAAGCACCAAAACAGTATCTTTTTTAAAGAATGGTTGTATTCAACTTTATTTTAAAGACCACGAGCAAAAACATAATCATGAAGATCAAATTTAAGAAAACCAGACTATTCGGAAATTTAGTGCTGGGCGTGGTATGGTTTGGAATTGGGATGTTAAACGTTTACGAAGGCGATCATTCCCGCTGGTCCTATTATGTCTATTTATTACTTGGCTTATTATATATTGGACATTTTTTAACAGATATAACGTATCAATATTTAACCATTGAAGATGGCACCATACGAAAAAACAGACTCTACGGGTTTGGAAATAAAATTAATCTGAAAGACATCAGAAGCATTGCAAAAGATAACCGAGGTTATACATTGATAACAGACACGGATAAAATGAAATTCAAAATAAAATTGATTGAAGTGAATTCTCTCAGCGAATTAAATACCATATTAGGCTAACTCGATTTACCTGTAGAAAAAACGCCATTTGCTCAACTGGTGTAAATAAGACTAGTGATTGAGAGCAATTCGGAATAGGTTTCACAAAGAAATAATTAAGGTTTAAATCTCGACCACCAACTAAAAAAATTTCAATAATGATTGAATATTGAGAGATAATCATTGATGGAAAAACACTTTTTTTATTATATCCTTCTGAACGATTTTGTTTTACTAAAATCAAACACAATGTGCTATAATGATAATTTAAAAAAATAATTTAAATCTCAATAAAGCTAAAGAATCAGCTTATACACAACAAGTCATGTGAAGTGGGACTTCATAATTCAAATTATAAACATTGAAAAATGAGTATCTTTGAAAATAACAACATCCGAAATAACTTTATTACGCTCAGATACCTGAACTTTATAAGAATTAATGCCATGTCTTCCCACCGTAAAAAATCAAAATAATTAATGTCATATAAGATGAGTATAAGAATACAATTTCCAATTTTCGCAATTCTAATAGTGCTTTTTGCAACTTCCTGTAAAACCTTAGAACAAAAGACGACGCCTCCAAATATCATTGTTTTCATTGTTGATGACATGGGTCTCATGGACACGTCCTTGCCGTTTCTGACCGATGAAAATGGCAACCCTGAAAAATATCCGCTGAATGATTTTTACATCACTCCCAACATGGAAAAATTGGCCGCTCAGGGTACAATATTTACAAATTTCTATGCGCACTCAGTGTGTTCCCCTTCGCGAACTTCTATTATGACCGGGCAAAATTCAGCGCGCCACGGCGTTACCAATTGGGTACATCCAGAAAGTAATAATCGTACGGAGTTTGGACCTACAAATTGGAATTGGAAAGGGCTTACAAAGTCCTCAGTGACCTTGCCAAAACTATTGCAGCAAAACGGCTATAAAACTATTCACGTAGGGAAAGCACATTTTGGGCCTATGGATAGTGATGCTGAAGATCCGCTCAATATAGGATTTGACATTAATATTGGCGGCAGTTCCATTGGACAACCCGGAAGTTATCTTGGCACGGAAGCTTTTGGCCACACAGGAGGCGACAAACCACGAGCAGTACCAGGTTTGGAAAAATATCATGGCCAAGATATATTTTTAACCGAAGCTTTAACTTTAGAAGCTAATCTGGCTATAACTCAAGCTAAAGAAGAAGGAAAGCCGTTTTTTATTAACATGTCTCATTACGCTGTTCATGCCCCTTTTTATTCTGATCCGCGTTTTGCAGAGCACTATGTCAATTCTGGAAAATCTGAAGAAGTCCAAGCCTATGCTACGCTGGTTGAAGGGATAGACAAATCTCTTGGCGATATTATGCAACATGTGAAAGACTTGGGACTCGGAGAAAACACGCTCATCTTATTCTTGGGAGATAACGGATCGGACGCACCACTGCCCATCGAAAATGACTACAGCAGCGCATCACCTCTAAAAGGAAAGAAAGGAAATCATTGGGAAGGTGGCATGCGTGTGCCATTTATTGCCGCCTGGATCACGCCTAATGACAAAGCAAGTAATCAAGAAAAACTGCCGATCGCAAAACATGCAGTGCAGGAACAATTGGGTTCTATTTTAGATATTTTTCCAACCCTAAGCCATCTTACCAAAGTGAATTCGCCTGAAGGTTATATTTTGGATGGTTTTGACCTTCATGATCAGTTTAATGGTAGGGAAAACAAAAGACGCGACGAGCTATTTTTAAACCATTTCCCCCACGCACATCGTAGTAACTATTTTACTAGTTTGGTTAAATTAGATTGGAAAATCATTTACCATTATCAACCCAAAAGTCAACCACGCTACGAACTCTTTAATTTAAAAGACGATCCTTTTGAAACTAATGACCTATCGAATTCCAATCCGGAACAACTCAAAAAGATGATGACGATTTTATTTGAGGAAATGAAGAGCAAACATGCACTATATCCGGAGAAAGACGAAAAGGAATTGAAGTTGGTTATACCAAAGTAATCGACAAGGATTCAGTTGTTTTAATTAATTTGATACCCCAGAAAATGTATGAACATGAAAACATATTTTCGAATAGGGAATTACTGGTGGAAAACATAAATCTTGGCCTAAATTAACGTTGGCATAAAATGGAGAAGGTTTTCACTTCAACCTTCTAACACTAAATCAAAGAGATGGCTAAAACACTTTACACCATTTATGTTATAGAACTTTCCAAACGGGTGTATACTGAAAACACAAAATTCAGGAATGCAAATCCTCAATTCAATGGTGTTTTGCAGTGTGTTTATGTCGGTCAGACGAGCAAAAATCCTAAAGAACGTTTTCTTCAACACAAAACAGGTTATATTAATAAAAAGGGATATAAGCTATCAGCGAATATTGTTGAGAAATACGGTTTGTACTTACGTCCGAGTCTTTACACTCATATTGACCCTTTTCTAACCAGAATGGAAGCATTAAAAGCAGAAGAACAAATTGCATTGGAGCTTCGTAGGGAAGGGTATGCGGTTTGGTTTAATTGAATTTGAAGTTTTTAATACAAGCCTTATATGGATAGACGCTTATTTTTATTTTAAAAATGTTTTGATCAGTAATTTCCTCCGTGCCGCCGATTATAAGAATAAAAACTCACTATATTTTGTTTTGAGCAATCTTGACATTTACTTTATTAACGAAATCGGTAATTTCGATTTAGAAAAAACATAATCTTTAAAGCCCAAAATTTATATGGCTGTAAAACAGTGCTGGCGAACTTTTAACTGTACATTTGAGAAACATTTTACAAACACTCTTTCATTTCCAATAACTTTCGTAACTTAAACCATCCATTTAAAAAACCCTTCATTATGAAAAATTTATTCTTATTAGCCACTATTCTTTGTTTTTCGTCCGCCATTGGTCAAACTGAGATGCCATCGGCAGAAAGTCAAATCAAAACAGCACTTTATGCCTGTCCTGAAATGTATCAAGATGGTGCGAAAATTTTGGGATATAGTCAAAAAGGAGAACTCACTACTTTACGCGAAGGTACCAACGAGATGATTTGTTTAGCAAGCGATCCTACCAGAAATGGAATTAGTGTATCCTGTTATAGTGATAAATTAGAACCTTACATGAACAGAGGTCGTGCCTTGGTTGCCGAAGGAAAAACGGAAGTTGAAAAACGGGACATTCGTAAAACAGAAATCGATGCAGGAACTTTAGAAATGCCTAAGGAGCCGGCTGCTTTGTATGTTGTTACGGCTAAAAAAGAGGATTATGATATGGGCAGTGGCGAACTAAAAAATAGCAAAATTCGCTATGTTTTTTACAAACCTTATATGACTTCTCTCGAGACCGGATTACCATCGAAGCCTCAAGCCCCTGGAATGCCTTGGTTAATGGATGCAAATACCCACCGTTCTCATATTATGATCACACCTCCATCAGAGAATTAGTGATTTGTAAGCAATACTTTAACGGACTTAACCTTAGTTGTACTTAGTCCATAATACTTTATTCTTAATACCTTACAATTACTCATGCATTACCAAAATCGGTACTTTTGAATTATAGGCAATTCCTTTTTTCAATGGCTGATTAAGGATGCTTGCAAAAAACGAATGCTTTCTATTCATAAAGGCGACCATATCGCTCTCTCTACTTTCTACAAAACAATTAATGCCGGAAGGGACAGGCATGTGACTCAAAAAATGGAAAGAGTGAATCACATCTTCAAAATATTCATCCAGCAATTTTTTATTACTTGTTTGTTGATCGTTCAAGATCCCATCCTTGGAAATATGCAATACTTTGATGGACGCATTACAGCTTTTAGCGATATCAATCAGATAATTTAATTCTCGCTTTTTAAATGGAGCCTTAAAGCCTGTTGGAAACACGATTTCTTTAGGAACTACCCGTTTGGCGAGTTGCGGAACAACAATAACTGGACAATTCCGAACATCCTCCATAACATCAGTAGCTGTACTTCCATAGATTTTGCTTCTCTCGTTAGTTTGTCCTCGAGTTCCCATAATAATGAGTTCAATGTCTTTTTCATTTACTGTAGTTTTAATCGCTTGCAAAGGCTCGCCAAAAACTGAAATAGTTTGAAAACTATGATTTGAATTTCCATGGTCCCCAAATGCAAAATCATCCAACAGTCGGTGTAATTCATTTTCAGAACTTTTCTTCCTAGCTTCAAATAAATCACTGCCCGGCTCCATGCTAATCAGACTTTCGATGTTGGTCGCCTTTATAAAAAATACATTTAAAAGATAAAATAGGCACTTTTCATCTTTATAAAGTTCCAAGGCATACTTTA
>JBBSRC010000073.1:0-25535 GCA_038243395.1 Flavobacteriales bacterium
GGTCAAAATAGCATCATCTTGTGCGCCTTCCAACATATCCTTATTATCGGTTTTAACGCTCAAGCTATAGTTGATATTAGGGCTTGTAAATAATGTTCTGGCTTTTTGAATAGGGATCATCATGCGTAAATCTTGATTATTTCCAAAACTGGAGCCCTTGGCTTTTAAAACACCAATCACTTTAAATTTGGCACCTCTTACGCTGATCGTTTGACCTATAGGGTTGACATCCTTTAAAATAGCTTTTGCCAAATCACTACCAATCACACACAGTGTACTGCTATTATCAATATCGAAATAATTGAATTCCCGTCCATCGCTGACTTCCAATCCGGAGTTTTGGATATAATTCTCATTGACCCCTAAAACCATTACTTCAGGATCAGATTTTTTGTTTTCAAATTTTACTTCGGCCGTTTGAGTTCCTACGAACGAAACTGATACTTGGGTAAAAGGAAAGTTGTATTTGTTTTCAAAATCCTTGACATCCCTATAACTGATTATGGGATTGACTTTTTGAACTTCCTTGCCACTTTCTCGTTGCGTGTTAAATTCATAACGCTGAATATTAAAAGTATTAGCGCCCATAGATGAGAAATCACTGGAAATTGTATTCTCCAACGCTGACACTGCGCTCAAGATCCCCACCAAAGCCGTGATGCCGATGGCAATTATCAAAACGGTTAAAATAGTACGGAGCAGTTGACTACGAATGGAATTTAAAGCAATTCTAATATTCTCTCTAAATAATGAAAACATAAATGTTTTGTTCTGATTAAGGTGGATTGTCTATAAGACTACAAACAAGCTTTAAAGTTACTATAAATTTGAAATATGAATGAGATATTTTTGTTTCCTAAATGAGAGTTTGATTTCGTGATAAATATTTCCATGCTGATTTCGCGGATAAACGCAAATCTTATCTGCGCAAATCTGCAGGATGAGCAGGAGAAAATCTTCTAGAATCGCATTTGCTCTCCCATTTAATTTTATATTCTTTAAATTATAATATTTTTGCAGGACATAGAATAAAATTGAGATTCCTGCCCTGGCATGAAATAACGAAATAAAAGAGATTCCCACTTATGGGGAAGTAAATATGGCAAAAAAACCAAGCATCCCAAAAGGAACCAGAGATTTCAATCCGGAAGAAGTTGCAAAACGCAACTATATTTTTAACACCATACGTCAGAATTTTGAACGTTTCGGATTTCAGCCTATCGAAACGCCAAGCTTTGAAAATTCAGAAACCCTAATGGGTAAATATGGCGATGAAGGTGATCGTTTGATTTTTAAGATTTTGAACTCTGGAGATTTTTTAAGTAAGGCTGATAAAAACGCTTACGACAGCAAGGATTCCAATAAAATAACTTCATCTATTTCAGAAAAGGCGCTACGTTACGATCTAACCGTTCCGTTCGCTAGATATGTGGTGCAACATCAAAACGAGATCGAATTTCCTTTTAAACGCTATCAAATCCAACCCGTTTGGAGAGCCGACCGTCCACAGAAAGGACGTTTTAGAGAGTTTTTTCAATGTGATGCCGATGTCGTTGGTTCGCAATCATTATGGCAAGAGGTGGAATTTGTTCAATTGTATGATGCCGTATTTACGGCTTTGAAATTGGAAGGCGTCACTATCAAAATCAATAACCGTAAAATCTTATCGGGAATTGCAGAAGTGATCGGCGCACAAGATAAGTTGATCGACTTTACCGTTGCCCTCGATAAATTAGATAAAATAGGCGAGGAGAAGGTCAAAGAAGAAATGTTAGGCAAAGGAATTCTGCAATCTGGTATTGATAAATTGCAACCCTTATTTAGTTTAAAAGGGAGTTTTGAATCGCAAATTGCACAATTAAAAACAATTTTATCCACTTCTGAGCAAGGAATCAAAGGTATTGAAGAACTTGAGTTCATTGATAAAGCGATTTCAGAATTGAAGTTGGAATCCGCTAGCTTACAACTGGACGTAACCCTGGCGCGCGGACTCAATTACTATACGGGTGCGATTTATGAAGTGTCTGCTCCAAAAGGTGTCGATATGGGTTCTATAGGCGGCGGCGGACGTTACGACGATCTTACCGGAATTTTTGGTTTGAAGGATGTGAGTGGGGTGGGCATCAGTTTTGGCTTAGACCGGATTTATTTGGTTGTGGAAGCTTTGAATTTGTTTCCAGAAACCATCACAAATACGGTGAAAGCGTTGTTCATTAATTTTGGAGAAGAAGAGGCCATGACCAGTATGAAAGCCATTAAAGAGCTTAGAAAAAATGGGATCAACGCCGAATTATTTCCAGAAAACAGAAAAACTGTCCGACAGTTTAATTATGCCAACAAACGTAATATTCCAAATGTAGTATTAGTGGGTGAATCAGAGTTAAAATCGGGGACCTATACATTGAAGAATATGGCTTCGGGTGATCAGCAATCGGTGGACTTAGACACTTTGGTGACCTTGTTAAAATAAAGAGCTTTGGGTTTCAATAATAAAAAGGACCTGAAATTATTCAAGACTTTTTTATTTATGGGAGTGTAAATATTTTGTTTTTGAATTAAACTCTGTTCTTCACACCTATGAAAATTAGCACGAAACTTTTAAGTCACACTAAAGACTTTAGCAATTGAAAAATGGTTTTTATTACCTCTTCGTTTAATTGATCAGAAATTGTTTGCTCAGCGTTTTGTTCTCCGATTTCAAGACGGTTAATATCACTTGATTATTGAGATAAGAAAACGGGATATCGTGAACATTGTTTTTACCATCTAAGTGATGTTTGCCAATCAAGCGCCCTTGGAGATCATACAATTGTAAATCGAGGGGCAGACCTTTTGTGTTGATCTTTAATGATTTTGAGTTTTTAATATATTTAATGGTCACGTTATTCATAGCGATGTCTTTATCAGAAAGTGCGCGCTGTGTTTCATTGCTAAAGGTCATAAAAAAGCGATTTTTATAAACGCCTAGTGCCATTGTAATTTTATAACTCTCGTCATTGATCAAATGGTATTTGTTTTCCCAAGCATCATAAATAAAAACATTGATGGGTTTTTCGAAGTTCTCAAGATCAGTCAACATAATTTCTATAGGTCCAGAATTGGACATAAATAGGCCCAGTGGGTAGCGTTTTGAAACGTGAAATGCTCCAACACCTTGGATTATGAAACGTTGATTGGAAATCATCCAATTAAGGTCATCAGGTAAAGATTCATTATTTAGTCCGTCGTAACCATTATCTAAACCGTCAGTAGCACTATTATCTTTGGTAAATCCTAATAAAAGGTGACGCTTATAGCCTTCAGGAGCTTTAAATGCAATTCGTACGCGCTGAAAATTGCTGGTATGGTCCGTTTGTGCATTTAAAGTTGTGTACAAAAATAAGGCAATATATAAGTAGGTAAATTTCTTCATAACCATGATCTTGGGGATTCGAGTACGAAAGTAAAAAGAATTTTAAGTTTATACTATGAAATACGCAGTAAAACGTTAACTTACACCTTAATGTAAGTTATGGGCTACAAATCAGTGATTTAGCATAAAAAAATACTTTCATTTATAGGTTTGTTATAACCGCGTTACCTTCCCGAAAAACGGCAGACAGGTCCGTGTTCCAAAAAAACCGAGTAACTTATATTGCATATAGCCATATTTTTTCGTCCTTAATTACGAAATTATCTTCAAAATCCCTTTGTGAAAATTCGTGTAACCCGCCTGTCCGTCCGTGCCAGTTTGAACAGGAATGGCGGAGTCGGGCAGGTTCGTGTCCGAAAAAACATCGTGCGAATTCGTCCGATCCGCGTCACCTTCCTGAAAAACGACAGGCAGTCTGAGTTATATAAAATTTGAATAATTCATATTTCATAAAGCCTTAATTTTTTAATTAGACACAAAATAAAATTTAAGTGTCATTTGTGAAAATTCGTGTAACCCGCCTGTCCGTCCGTGCAGTTTGAACAGGAATGGCGAAGTCGGACGGGCTCGTGTCCATAAGAAATCAGTGTAAATCCGTCACATCCGCGTCGTCTGTGTTCCATGAAATCCGTGTTCCAAAAAAACCGAGTAATTTATATTGCATATAGCCTTATTTTTTCTTTCTTAATTACGAAATTATCTTAAAAATCCCTTTGTGAAAATTCGTGTAACCCGCCTGTCCGTCCGTGCCAGTTTGGACAGGAATGGTGAAGTCGGGCAGGTCTGCGTTCCATAAACCCCGCGTACAATAAAAAAATCGCCCATCCTAATTAAAGAACAGACGATTGGGTTAATTGGTTGGTTAAACTTTTCTACTTGTATTTAATAATCATTTTCTTGCTATAACTGTTCGTGCTGGTTTCTACTTTAAGGATGTAGTTGCCATCAGAAATGCCCTTACCAAGGATTTTAAACTCTTGTCCGAAATTCATATTGGTCATGTTCCATGCTTTTACAGCTTGTCCGGCCATATTGATAAGGTACACTTGACGCACTTCAATACTTGCAGGAGTCTTCACATAAATTTCATCTGTTTTTTGCAGATATTTTATTTGGATTTCCTTGAAGTCCTGATCGATGGTTGACAAGGTAGCATCTGGTTGGAACACGAGTGAGAAACGATCCGTATAGTTGCCTTTCTCCAATTGCAGTTGGAAGCTCACAGCGTTGATTTGAGTATAGGTATCCAAATGAGCATCATGAATATAGACATCAATTGGTGCATCAAAATTTTCTAGATCTGTTAAAGAAATTTCAATAGGACCTTTGATTGCCAATGTCATATCCAATGGGTATTTTTTAGTGCTATCAAATTCTCCCGCGCCTTGGATCACAAATTTCTTACCAGCAATGGCAAAGGAAAGATCACTAGGGATGTCGTTATTGTTCAAAGCATCATAACCATTATCGATACCGTCGGTAGCAGCATTGTCAGGTGTAAAACCTAAGAGCAAGTGCCTTGTAGCACCTTCAGGGTTTTTGAACGCCAAACGTACACGTTGGATGGCATTTTCACCTGTTGCCGCAGCATCTCTTTTTTGTTCGGTTTTTGAATTATTGTTAAGACCTCTAAAGAATATAGAATTTCCACCTGCTTCTTTCACAAACACGCGTTGGGTATTATTAAACTCAAATTGACCACCGCCCGGCCCGCCGCTGACATAGAATCCTTGCCCTACAGGGATATACCGGGTCGGTATTTTAGATACTCCCCCTAATCCAGCAATTTCTGGAGGTTGTACAGGAAGAGTTCCTCCTGCCATGGTATAGGAGGCATAGCCGCCCTCATATTGTCTCAAGACATGACTTGCGCTAGCTGTTGATTGTTGCCAGAATTGAAGTGCGCTGAACTCTTCCATTACGAGTAAGTTATTTTTTATAAATTCATCAGCGTCAATAGCGGATGTATATGGATTCCCAACTACTACTGTTGCATTGGCGCCGTTAATATTAACTTTAATAGTTCCATTATTGGGTTGTCCTTTAAATGTGTAGTTTTTATCTGAAGAACCTGTAACGTCCCCACCTTTCATGATAAACCCATGACCGCTATTAAGGATTGAGGTTTCATTGATTGGATTCCAAGCGAGTCCATTAAAAGTGTACAACCATCTTCTTGCTAAATTTATTGGCGGACCTGGATTGCCGTCGTGACCTGGGATCCAGCCGACAGGAGCGTTAGCATTACCATCATATAGTATGTCATTCAATCGATAGGTTCTAGACCCTGCAGGACCTGCAGTACTCACTGGACTTCCCCAATAATTATAATTAAACTTATTTCCAGTACCTTGTTGATCGCGTTCTAATCGACCAGTACCTGTATAATCAACAATACTTCCTTCTGGTTGCAATAATTGAGACTCGCCAACAAGATCTAAAACGCCATCGATTTTGAGGTATTTGCTAACTGTCAAACTTTGACCATCATTTGGGTCATTCGTATGTTGAATAGACAATCTATTTGCATCCACCAAAAGTCCTAAAACTCTAAGATCTTGAACTGAAGATGTTATATCATGAGCAGTTCTTACAATATTCCAATCAACTGTAATTCCATCAATACCAAGAGAACTTGGTAGTTGTTGCACACCTCCATTTAACCAAGTGCTAGCATCAGTCCAACTTCCACCAGCTTGTGAGACATATGGCAATGGCGCGGAATTTGGTTGACGAGCAGCATTCATATTTCTCAATTTACCAACAACATCGCCTGGACGATTAACTAAGCCGCCACAGGAAACATCCATGCGATAATACCCGGCTAAATCTGACCAATTAATTCCAGGAACATTTAATGGCACCACTTCACCGGCAACAGCAGTACCATTGCTTGTGATTCTCTGATTCATCATTTGACGAATTTGGTCTTGTGTAATGCTTGCGTTCCAAATACGTAACTCTTCAATGTAGCCATTAAAATGACGTACGGGTTTGTTTGGAGGTTGATCCATGGCACCCAATAGAAATTTTGAGGTATTGGTCACAGGCGCAGCTGCTCCAGTGGCAGTGCTAACTGAAGTTCCGTCAATGTATAATTGATAGCTGCCACCTCCAAAAGTGACTGCTACATGATACCATCTATTAGTAGTTAAATGATGCGATGAGCTAATAGTACCTGCGCCATTCCAATTGAAGACAAGCGTTGCGTTATTTAAACTCAAATCATATCCAGTGGCAATATTGTTGGCATTGCGTTTTGATAAGATGGTTTGAGTTCCTGTAATTGAATTTGGTTTCACCCAAACTTCAAAGCTAAAGTTGTCACTGCGATTAAATGCATCCCCAAAAGTTGCATAATCATCAATACCATCGAAATTCACCATGGAACAATCCTCGAGCGTAACAGTGACATCACTACTACAACCAGCAACGGTCCAAGTTAAGGTGTAGGTTCCAGCCCCGCCGCCTGAAAAGGTGGATTTAGGATTATTAATATCTGAAAAAGAAGGTAGATCACAACCACCTGGACCGCCACTAACGGTCCATGTGCCCACGGCGCCAGTACCAGCATTAGTACCGGTTACATAGTTATTGTCATGTGCTCCATCCGCTATGTTTTCAGCCGCTGATTTTGTATTGTCATATGCATTTAAGTTGACTGTTGCAACACCACACTCGCCAGTTACAGGCGTTATAGGTTTGCCTGCATATGCAAAGTTGGCGGCAACAGTAAGAGTCGTGGTTCCGTCCGTAGTACTTATACAACCATTGAGATTAGAAGTGACCTCAATAGTAGTGATTCCAGGGGTTATTGGTTCGTAGTTAAACTTTCCGTCGCCTAATAATGTAATACCAGGACCCGCTATTTCTATAGTTTCATTTACACGAGTATCTGGCACTCTAAATTTATCAATGGCCCATGCGCTAGAGATTGTTCCAATATAACGAAATCTGATTTTTAAATTTGCCTGTCCTATATAATTTTGCAAATCAATTAAGGTATGATTAAACCCATTACTGTGATTACCAGAGTTAGCAGGGCCCGAAATAGTACTTAAAGTTATGTTATAAGTTGTTCCTCCATCCAACGATAACTCTATTATGGCTTGGGCCCCAACTTTTAGATCATAAGCTTGGTAAAAATCAAGAGTGGAAGTTGTTAAGCCAAAAGTATTAAATGTTGGCGATTCCAAGATTGAACTGTAATCACCGTTTGCAATTAAAAAACTACCATCTTTAGAATCATAAGAAATAGTATGAAAAGTTCTAGGGCCAGTACCTTTCCAAGGGCCTGGGTTAGAATTGTTGGCACTCGCATTGAGGCAATTACCACACCTATCAACTAACCAACCTTCTGGGTTTGAGCTGTTAAAGTTACCTACTCCTTGCAATAATTGGCCAGTTCCAAAACCGCTAGTATAGGAATATTCAACACTTTGGCCAAAACACATATTTTGAAGGTTATTCGGGCTTACCGTAGGTTTTATATTTGAAGGAATTACGTTTACTAGAGCAATGGCCGAATTTTTGGGGCCACAAGGACCACTTTCTAAAACGGCTCTAAATAGTGTAGTGGAAGAGATACCTGAAAAATTATAGGTACTATCTGTAGTATCTGGAATAGACGTCCATAATTGACCACCATTGGTTGAAGATTCCCATCCAATGATTGAACCAGATTGTCCTGTTAAGTTCAGGGTGCCGTTTCCTTCGTGACAGGCAATGATATTATTGCTAATTACTGTCTCGTTATCTGACGCAAACCCAGTGATAATTCCTCCTGTAGTATCAGAAAAGATGGTAATTGTCTGAGGTGTTGACTCCACCTTTACACATCCCGCAGAAGCGGCTATGGTATTTATTATCGTATATGTTCCAGCAGCACTTGTGCTAAGATCAATTGCTCCTGTACTACTATTTAAACCGAGCGATAAACCAGATGGCGAAGAGGTATAGCTAAAGATACCGGCACTACCACCTCCCGTATAGGACAGTAAAGGGTTTGACCCAGTTTTACAATATTCGGTAGCATCATAATTGAAGGCTGCAACTGGTATTGGATCGATGGTAACATTGACGCTCGCAATGACTTCGGCACAACCATCAGATGCAGGAATTGTATAAGAAATTGTATAATCATCAGGAGTACTGCCACTCGGTGTAATAATACCAGTTGTTAAATTAATGTTCAAACCTGAACTTGGTAAAACTGAAAATGAGCCACCGCTATTTAAAGTATATAAATTTTCATAAGTTGTTGCATCAGATGCACAATAGGCCGTTGCACTATAAGTAATTGAAGCAGTTGGTAAAGGTGTTATAATAATGGACTGTGATTCTTGAACTTCAGCACAACCACCACTAACGGCATCAAAGGTGTAATATACCGTATGAGAACCTGCATCACTGGTACTTAAATCAATTTCTCCTGTATCAGCATTGATAACTAAACCACTTGAACCAGAGAATACACCACCAGTTTGAAAGCCTGGAGTAGGAGTTGGACCTGCACCATAATTACAGAATACAGAATCCGTATATGTAAAACTCGCATCTGGTTCGGCTTCAATTATTATTTCGAAAGTTTTATTTACAACCGTTGCACAACCGTTAGGATTATTAGCGGTATAGGTAATTGTATAACTTTTAGGAGCCACCCCAACTGGAGAGAATCCTCCTGTGCTACTATTAATTGTTAAACCAGCAGTCGCTGAATATGTTCCTTCTGTGCTATTGGTAACTGTTATTGCGTTTGGTGTATAAGTCAATACATCAGACTCACAATAGGTTGATTTAGCATATGTAAAAGCCGTTATTTCTGGTAAAGAATTTATAGTAATGGAAGTAGTTGTTTTTACTTCTTCACATCCGCCAGCTGCAGGAATCGTATAGGTTACGGTATATTCGCCATCCGTACTTGTACTTGGTGTAATGGTACCTGTAGAAGGATCAATTGTCAAACCAGTTGGAGCTGAATAGGTGCCACCAGCAGTGCCAGTTCTAGTTACAGTTTGAGTTGCCGCATCCGAACAAAATGGTGTTCCAGCATAAGAAATTGTTGCTGCAGGGGTTGGAGTGACTGTTAAATTTCCAGTTAAAGATTTCACGCTCCCACAGGTACCGCCAGAACCTGTAATGATAACATAATAACCGCCATTATTGTCAGGTGTACTATTTATAATACCAAGGTTTGGTGTTGTTACACCTGTTATCTCACTACCATTAGTTAAGATTATGTCTGGAGAGCCTACTTTATACCATTGATATGTTGGGGTTGTTCCTGTTGAAACAACTGTAAAACTAGCATTACTTCCCTCACATAGTTCTTGAGTTACTGGCTGTGATGAGATAGTGATAACTTCATTAACACTTAAAGTCCGCGTTTCAGATTGTACTGTGCTACAACCAGTACCTCCACTAACTCTAACGTAATAAGAGCCAGTATTAGCTACTACGGCGGATGCAAAACTTAAGATGTTTGTGTTAACCCCTGTTATACCACTGCTATTACTTAAAAGAATATCCCCTCCCGCATTTACTTTATACCATTGGTAGTTTAGATTATCACCAATGGCAACCGCCGATAGACTTCCTGATTGTGTTGCGCATACCGTTGTGTTTTTCGGTTGTGTGGTAATGACCACTTGTTTTTTTATAGTTAAGATCAGTACATCGCTAACAGCAGTACACGGAGCTAAAGCATTATTAGTTTTGAATGTCAAAATAACAGAGCCAGCGGAAATATCAGCTGCTGATGGATTATAATTCGTCGAATCCGAGGTAATATCATTGAAACTACCCGTACCAGAGGAGGACCAAGTACCAGTAGCACCACTACTTAAAGTTGCAACTACCAAAGCTGATTGGTTGGAACAAATGGTTTGGTCTGAACCCACATTTAAGGTGACTTGTGGATTGATGGTCAAAACCATAAAGTCGTCGACCGAAGTACATGGTGCAGTTTGATTAGTGGTGGTATAAGTCAAATTAACGTAACCACTAGTAATATCGGCCGCACTTGGGGTATAAATGGCAGTTTTCGTGTTATTATTGAAACCACCAGTTCCTGTAGTTGACCATATTCCAGTGGAGGCACTTCCTCCAATAGATCCAGACATTGTCGCTGTACTGCCAGCGCAAATGGTTTGATCATTACCAGCATTCACAGTTGGTAACGGTTTTATTGTCAATACCAAGAAATCAGCAATTTTACCACAAGGTCCATCGGGATCGTTGGTTGTATAGGTTAAATTCACAGAACCACTGCTTATATCCGTTACACTTGGAGAATAAATAGCGGAGGGTTCGTTATTATTGAAAGTACCAGTTCCAGAAGAGGTCCATGTTCCGGAAGTAGCAGTACCTCCTAATGTTGCCGTCATTGATGCTTTACTTCCCCCACAAATAAGTTGATCAGTACCAGCATTGACTGTTGGTAAGGTATTAATGGTTAAAACCATAAAGTCGGTTGCAGAATTACAAGGAGCGGTTTGATTGTTGGTTGTATAGGTTAAATACACAGAACCACTAGTAATATCCGCTGCGCTAGGGGAATAAATGGCATTTTTGGAATTGGAATTGAAACTACCAGTTCCTGTGGTCGTCCATAGTCCTGTTGAAGCACTTCCTCCAATAGATGCTGCCATTGTTGCAGTATTTCCCGCACAAATTGTTTGATCGATGCCAGCATTTATAGTAGCTGCTGGATTGATGGTTAAAGTTCCTGAAGCCGTTCCTGCTGTACAGCCATTCCCAGTAGTCGTTACAGAAAATGGAAAAGATCCAGATTGCGATGAGGTACCGGAGATAGTAAATACACCATTTTCAAAATTACCAGTCACTCCATTTGGTAGTCCAATTACTGTGGCATTAGTTGCACCGCCACCAATACTAAAATTAGTTGAAGTAATAGGCGTGTTTACGCAAGCAGTTTGATTTATAATCGCTGGGCTAATGCTGTGATTTGGGTTTACTGTTATTGTTCCAGATCTCGAAGTTTGTGGCGTACAGTTACCTGTGGTATTAACTGTATAATTAAATGTACCAGCTACTGTAGGGTTACCTGTTATTTTAAAGACACCCGCACTAAAAGAACCCGTAAGACCTGCAGGTAATGATCCTGTTAGATTTCCACCAGTTCCTCCTTCTGCAATTGTAAAGGAGATTGGGGTAATGGCAGTATTTATACACACCGCCTGAGATTTATTACTAGGATCACTAATTGTGGCATCTTTGCTAACTGTAAGGGTAAAGGAATGAGACGTCGGTAGACACCCAGCAACATTTTTAGTCGAAGTTAATGTAATAATCAATGAGCCACCGTTATTCCTAATACCTGTGGGCAGATTAAAGGTTGTATTCAAATTTTTATCATCACCGAAACTGCCTCCGCCATTTGTTACCCAATCCCAGTCCCTATGATTTTTAATATTCAAACCCGATATAATGCCATTTAGATTTATGCTGTTTGTTCCTTTACAAACTGTTAAATCACTGCCAGCTATAATTTCGACAATAGATGATACAACAACATCCATTGAAGTGGCAGTGCTTTGACCACAAGTATTCACGGCATTTACAGAAATAGTTCTCTCGCCTATTTGGGCACTGTTAGTAGCATTAACTGTAATTTGATTAGTATTGTAGCCATTTGTAATATTGAATCCAGTTGGAAGAGTCCAGTTGTAACTTACGTCTGGATCAGAATTAGCAATAACCGAGTAGATAAGCCCATTTTGAACAGGACAAATAGATGTAGGACCGTTTATTTGTATCTCACCTAAAGTAGCTCCGTTATTTGGTGCAGATGGCACACCACTTTGCACTTTTATATTTATTGCATTACTAGAAACATTAATAGTGCTAAGGCAAGGTTCACTTGAGGTCAGAATAACGGATACAACATCGCCATTATTTATAGCATTTGTAGTGAAAGTAGATGTATTTGTTACAACAGTAGTTGTCCCTATATTCCATTCATAAGAAGGGTTTGACCCTTGATTATTAGATGTTGCCGTAAATGTTACGGAAGATCCTGGGCAAATAATATTATCTGCGTCTGATGATGTAATAGAAACAGAAGGTGTCAATAATGGATTCACCACCATGGTAATTGCATCACTAGTAGCTGTTGGTTGTGAAACACAAGATGCGGAAGTGGTCATTATAACCCGAACCCTATTTCCAGTATTCAAAGTAGATGGTGTAAAAGTAGAGGCATTAGCTCCACCAACATTGGTTTCGTTAATTTGCCATTGATAGGAAGGGGCGCCTCCATTTGTTGGCGTAGCAGTAAAAGTCACAGCATTTCCATCACAAGTAGGATTATTTCCAGTTGTAATTGCAATGGAGACTGATGGGGTTACAATTGGGTTAATAGTTGTGATGATTACATTACTAGTAGCTGTAGTAGAAGTAACACAAGTCTCACTTGAGGTTAAGATAACTGTGACTATGTCGCCACTAGTTAATCCTGTTGGAGTGAATGTGGCATCAGCTCCAAAATTTCCTAACCCATTTATTTGCCATTGGTATGATGGAGTAGATCCTTCATTGGTAGTTGTGGCAGTAAATGTCACTGAGGTTCCTGCACAGATGGTGTTATTAGTATCGCTTGAAGCAATGGTAACCTCAGGCACTAATTTTTCGTTGATGGTAATCGTTCCAGTTGCCGTTACGTCTCCACAAGTTCCTATCGCGGTTATAGTATATGGGAAGGATCCAATGGTTGCAGTTGATCCACTAATGGTAAAAGTCCCTGCCGAATAAACACCGAGTATACCAATTGGCAAACCGACAATAGTTGCATTATCCCCAGTGCCACCTACTGTATATACGATATCTGTGATTGCGCCATCAGCACAAGCCGTTGCATTACTACTAGTGGAAGCAAGTGTTAAAGAAGCATTTGGGTTCACTGTAATTGTTCCAATCGCTGATGTTTGTGCACAAGTCCCGGTCGTTGTTACCGTGTAGTTAAATGTTCCGGGTACAGTAGGCGTTCCGCTAATGGTAACTATGCCACTATCGACGCTGCCTGTTACACCCGCCGGTAAATTACTGATGGTAGCTCCTGTTGCCCCACCTCCAAGTGTATAGACAATGTCGTCAATTGCTTCAGTACCGACACACTTTATTTGTTCATTATTTATAGGGGCGCTGATAGAAGCATCCGGATTGATGGAAATCGTGATTTCATTACTGATTGCAGGAACTGGTGTGGCACATTGTTCAAATGAAGTAACTTGCAAATTGATAACATCTCCAGCAATTAAAGTACTCGTACTATAACTTTCACCATTAGCTCCTGGAATTGCTGTGTTATTTAATAACCATTGTAATCCTGGATTTGTACCTCCGTTGACAATGGCATTAACGCCTCCTAGAATGGAGTAGATCACATCTTGTCCACTACATATAGCATTAGGGCCTGTAATAGAAAGTGAAACAGGCGCTGCGATATTGACGGCTATAGTGATGGTATTTGTACTAGAAACCTCTGTTCCACAAGTGGTATCAACAGGAGAAAGTATAGCGCTCACTTGATCGTCATTAACCAGATTTGGAATTGAAAAGGAAGCTCCATCTCCAACATAAACAGTATTTACAAACCATTTAAAGGTGCCACCGGTAGAAGGATCTGCTGTAAATGTTACTGAGTCTCCTGCACAAGTTTGGGTTTCAGATGCAGAAATAGTAAATTCACAACCTGCCAAAGATGTTAAATTATTTAAAAGAGAAAAGTGGTTTGCAAAACTTCCCTCTTGACGAGTAAATATAGAAGCCAAATGATCTAAATTGTTGTTTTTTTCGAGAAGGGAAGTCTCTTTTTTACTTAGGTTTGAAAACCAATCCACCGAGCCCGTAAACCCTGACAAATCCAAATCCTTAAACGTCGTTTGGAGACGTTCAAAATTAAGACTGGTTGAATTGCTCCCCAAAGCAAACTCTGAAGTAATATAATCCTTATCACTGCTAGACTTTGAAAAACCTTCTGTGGCGAAGGCTGAAAAAAGGATAAGGGAAGTTATTAGTAAGTAGATATTCTTCATAGCAGCAGGCATATTTAAATTGTTGAGTTAGGTTTTAACAAAAAACCATTCCGTTTGGAGCTTCATGGCCAATGCTTACTAGAGAGGGAAACACTAAAATAATTAGATGGTTGTGTCTAATAAAAAAAAGTCGTTGAAATACCATTATAAACTTTAAGCGAGAACCTAAGTGTTAAATACAACGTTATTTAACAATAAAAGACTTGTAAGACACTGAGATATAAGAAATTAAAAATCTAATTTAACACTCTAGAATTAGGTTTTTACGGTTGTTGTTTTAGGCATTTCCGGGAGAAATTTTAATGCGTAATTTTATATATTTTCTTAGTGAAATTTGACATTTATAGTAAGAAATTAAGAAGTGATATCCAAGAAGGATACATCAGGAAATAATCATATTAGGAATTTACAACAATTGCTAGAAATCAATATCAGCGATTAAAAGTGTTTCTTGTGCACTATTTGGATTCTCTTGGGTTAAATTTTTAAGTTTAAAAATTGTCCTGCTATGTCTCCTTTTATTTTCGATTAGGAGATGCTTAGAATAAATCAAATTCTACCTAAAACCAAGATGACAAGATCACAAACTCGTTGTAGTTTAATTTACTTAGAAACAACAAAACAAGTAGACGACCAATTTAGATTTTCAATTTCAATTTCAATTCCCACCTCCAACGAAACTTCGTTCGGGTAGCAATATAAATCCTCTTTATTTCATAATCAAAAACTCCGCGCGTCTATTAATCGAATGCTCCACTTCACTGCAATTATCTTTACAATCTACTAATGGCACCCGTTCGCCGTAACCTCTGGAGCGCAGACGTTTTCTATCGATGCCGTTCTCCACCATATATTCGAGGGTAGCGGCTGCTCGCTGATGCGATAAATGCAGATTGTACAAATCAGAGGATCTATTGTCCGTATGCGCCCCCAATTCGATTTCCATTCGTGGGTATTTCGTCAATAAATCGACCAAAACATCTAAAGTATTGGCCGCTTCTGGCTTGATCTCCCACTTACCATAATCAAAATAGATGTTTTCCAGTTCTATATAAATATACCCATCGTCCTTGGTAACCACAATGTCTTCGGCATCGTCATAGGATTCAATAGACAGCTCAATATTAAAAGTAATATTGCCATCGTCATTCGTGGCGAAAATTTCTGTGGTAGGGATGTAGAAATCACGATGGCCTTCAATACTGTAAATTTTATTGAGTTCGGTATTAAAAACGTATTCCGCATCTTCGCCGACCACCATCTGACCCACCAAAACATCATTTTCGTCATATAAAGTAATGGTTGTTCCCGGAAGCAACTCCTTAGAGTTTTTATCCCGTACATTTCCTTCCACGGTAAACTGGCGTTCGTTGACACGACGTGTGAAGGCATATAAATTATCAGATCCGGTGCGGTGGACGCCAAATAGCCGGTGTTGTCGTCTTCATTGATAATGTAACCAAAATCGTCCATTTCTGAATTGATGGTTTCGCCGAGGTTAATCGGCTTGGTATAGAAGCCTTCATAAATTTTACTCATGAAAATATCCAATCCGCCCAAGCCCTGATGACCGTCGGAAGAGAAATAAAGCGTGCTTTCATCTCCTACAAAAGGAAATTGCTCGCAATGAATTGTATTGACGGTGCTGCCTAAATTGACAGGTCGCCATAATTATTTTCTAACCAGAGATGATTTCGGGATTTTGAGATTCCAGTTGAGTCACCGTCAGACCAAAACGCTCTGCAATGTTATATTTTGTTTCGCCACTTTTGACCGTATGGCTAATCGAAGAGCTTACGCCCGAACCTGGTTTAGAATCGGCAACGCTTTAGGAATTAGGAGTTTTAATTTTACTTTCAGGTATTATAAGAACATCATCTACCTTAATTCCCTCTGTAACAGCTGGATTTGCTTTCTGAAGATCGGAAAGGGTAATGTTATATTTTGTAGAGATAGATAATAACGTTTCTCCACTGCTAACTGTGTGATTTTTATATTTTTCTTGTGCAATACCTGAATAAGAGCATAAGAGTTAAAGCAAAATAAACTTGTAAGGTCCCTTCATTTTAATAACTGATAGTTGAGAATTTCAGTAAATGTCAAAATTAATCTGATAAAAGTATCAAAAAATACGACAAGTGAACTATTCGAGGGTGTAATTAATTATATTTAATTGAAAATTAATGGAAGTTATAAATCAGGAAGCATGAAGTATTTTCTTCCGATGGCAAAATAACGGTTTAAAAGATAAAAGCATATCATCAGAAATTAGAGCAAAAAATTATTGCTTGCGCTAGTTTTATCGGCTAAAATATTTGATAGCAGGTCTTGGGTTTTATCTCCATATTTAATTTTGACAAGCGTAATAATTACGAATTAACTGTGGTCTGCAAAGCGCGATGCAATTGCGCTCGTAGGTATCATTGTAGTAATTTCGTGAAGTTAGGCAGCATCAGTTGTAAAAGTATCTCCGAAATGTTAATGACAGACCATACTTTTCTACAAGTTCACTGTTATTATTTATTTTTGGATTATAGATGTCAAAGTCTAGGGTAATAAATAAAAAATCAGTTTTTCGGGATTTTGATGAAATTTAAGTTTTATTAGTCTACGTTAACAAAATAACCAAAAATTTAGCAAGTTTGGAACAATTAGGTAGGATAGGTGTCACGCTTTCAGTCAAATAGATTTGTCTATGAAATTGTAAATTATAAGATAAGTACCATTAAATACTGTTAAAAACTTCCATTTCAGAATACGAGTTTTTATATTTTCTTAAATAGTCAGTATCTTTACTCTTCTTAAAAATTAACTTAGTGTTGCTCATGTTTAGAAACCGAGAGGATGTTTTACAAGTACTTTCAGATGCAGTTTCTGAGGGCGTTGTGGTTGTTGATCAGGAACAGAATATCGTATCCACGAATATTTCAGCAAATACAATGTTTGGCTACGAAGCCAATGAACTTATTGGTAAGCCCTTAAATATCTTAATACCAGTTTCCTACCATGCAAAGCACGCTGGTCATTTTGCTTCGTTTTATAACCATAGTGAAAAACGTAAAATGGGCCACGGGCGTTACTTGTTTGGTTTAAATAAAAATAATAACAAATTCCCGGTTGAAGTTGGACTAAATCCATTTGACCTATTTGGAGAAACTTACGTGATGGCACTGGTTACCGATATTTCCCAGCGTAAGGAAATTGAAGAGAATCTTAATTTAAAAAGCGAAGCCTTACAAGCCGCGGGAAATGGCATCGTAATTTCAGACGCTTCACAAAATGACCATCCCATTATCTATTTTAATCCAGCTTTTCAGCAGTTGACAGGATATGATGAAAAGGAAATTTTAGGAAGAAATTGCAGGTTTTTGCAAGCCAATGATACGCATCAAGATCAGATTACAAAAATTCGACAGGCCATAAAAAACGGCGAAAGTTGCCAAGTAACCTTGCGGAATTACAAAAAAGATGGTACCTTATTTTGGAATGAGCTCTACGTCAGTCCTATAAAAGATCATGAGGGATCGGTTACGCACTATATAGGGATCCAAAATGATATTACGCAACGGAAAAATGCAGAAGAGGAACGTAATTATCTCTCAAAAATATTTGATAATTCGCTCAACGAAATATATGTTTTCGATTATAAATCCTTAAAATTTCTTAATGTTAATTATGGCGCCCAAAAAAATCTGGGATATACCTTGGAAGAACTTAAAAATATGACGCCATTGGATATTAAGCCTAATTTTTCCATTAAAAAATTTAAGAAATTAAGTGCGGCATTGGCAAATCAAACCGAAATTAAAACGGAGTTTGAAGCAATCCATACACGCAAGAATGGCACTACCTATCCGGTTTATATCAGCTTGGAAATGTCCATGTTAGGAGATCGAAAAGTATTTGTGGCCATTGTTTTAGATATTACCGATCGAAAAAATTATACCCAGAAGTTAGAAAAAACTGTAGAAATCAGGACCAAACAGCTTAAAACAGCGCTTGAAACTGAAAAAGAACTCAACGATTTAAAAACAAAGTTTTTGTCTTTGGTTTCCCATGAATTTAAAACGCCATTGAGTGGTATTTTAACATCGTCCATACTTTTGAGCAAATACACTCTTGAAAATCAACAAGAAAATCGGGACAAGCATATTAAAATCATTTCGGATAAAGTCCATTACTTGAACGCTATTTTGAACGATTTTCTGTCCATCGAAAAATTAGAAACCGGAAAGGTCAACTATAAATTTACCATCTTCAGATTGAGTAAGGTGCTTAATGAGGTGGTTTACAACGCCAATATGCTATTAAAAGAAGGGCAGCAGATAAAATACCCTGAACATATTGACGAAATGGTTTTAATTCAGGACGAAAGAACGGTCGAATTGGCCTTGACAAATTTGGTGCATAATGCCATTAAATATTCGCCCGAACATGCAGATGTTACCATAAAAATCACTCAGGACGATAGGGATACGGTTTTTGAAATTGCTGATACTGGAATTGGCATCCCTGAAAATGATCAAAAAAATATTTTCAACCGATATTTTAGGGCAGAAAATGCTTTGACGACTCCCGGCACCGGAATTGGGCTCAACATCGTAAAATCCCATATTGAAAATCTTGGAGGTTCCATACATTTTAGAAGCGTAGCCCATGTGGGCTCAACGTTTATATTAAGCATACCAAATAAAGCACAATGACAAAAAAAGTACTGTTGATTGAAGATGATGCTGTATTAAGAGAAAATACAGCCGAATTATTAGAACTTTTAAACTATCAGGTCATAACAGCCGCCAATGGTAAAATAGGGGTTGAAAAAGCAATTCGTCAACCACCTCATATTATTGTTTGTGACATTATGATGCCAGAATTGGACGGCTATGACGTTTTGGAAGCGCTTTCAAGTGATCCAAAAACAAAGAACATTCCGTTTATTTTTTTATCTGCCAAAACCGAACGTCAGGACGTACGTAAAGGCATGAATTTGGGGGCAGATGATTATATTACCAAACCCTTTAGTGAGGACGATTTGGTAAGTGCCATTGAAAGCCGATTGGCCAAGGTTTCCATTCAAAATGAATTTAGTAACATAGTGGAGTCACTTGATATTAAAAAAAATGGCACGGATATAAAAACACTGAATGAATTAAGGGTTTATTTTGAAACCCATGGCAAATCTTTTAATTTTGAGTCAGGCGATATGATTTATGAAGAAGGCCAAAATTCCAATTATATATATCTGATACACGAAGGCGTTGTAAAATGTCATCGCTTGGATGAACAAGGCAAGGAACTGACTACTGCACTGCATAAAACCTCTGATATCTTTGGTTATACGTCATTTGTTCAAAACATCCCTTACCAAGAAACGGCAACAGCTTTGAAAGATGTTGAACTTTTAGGGATTTCCAAAGATGAGCTCAAGCATATACTTGATGCCAATCAAAATGTGACTTTAGAACTCATCCAATTACTTACCGACGATCTTAAAAGCGTTAAGGATCAATTATTACAAATGGCTTACAGTTCCGTAAAGAAAAAAACCGCAAGTACAATTTTGAAATTTGCGGAAAAACTGAATCCGAAACCAGGAGATCCCATTAAAATTTCTCGAGGTGATTTAGCAAGTGTTGCTGGTATTGCCACTGAAACTCTAATTAGATGTCTTTCTGATTTTAAAAAAGAAGGTCTGATAGAGATTGATGGAAGGAATATAAGAATTATAAACATTCAAAACCTTCAGGAGGTATATTAGTGAGACCCCCATTTCAAAACTCGCCAAAGGCGAGCTTTGAAATGGGCTGGTCGAACTAATCCCGCTTTTCAGCGGGATCCCAAAGCAATATTATTAATTATCGAGCATGGGTGCCACCTATTTTCTCAGCTACGTTAATTTCTACTTTTAACTGGATCTTGGTATTATCATATTCATCAAAGGCTAGCTTTGAAATGGGCTAGTCGAACTAATCCCGCTTTTCAGCGGGATCCTAAAAGCAATATTATTAATTTTCTAGAAGTGAGTGCCACCTAATTTTCTCAACTGGATAAACCCCGCTTTTCAGCGAGATCTCAAAGTGCAATATTATTATTCCAGCAGGGGCGAACTACCTGTTTTTGTCCACTAATCTAATACCGCTTTTTCGCAAAATTTCAAAGTGCCAAACATTCAATCCAATGATTTGAACCTTCTTTGTTAGTTAAGTTAATGCCGTATTTATCAGCTTCTTAAATTTAGTATGAGTCGCGTTCTCTTTTGAAAATTATTCAAGTTTTAGGTCAAAGTTTTCTCTGTAAACATCACACATTTGTCCAAGGTTCTTTCTAAAAAGGACAAACATGACCGATATCATTTCCTAATTGAATTCATCGCTTTAGTTTTGAGTTGGTTATAATCATGATGAATTACTATGAGAAATATTTTATTACCTACTGACTTTTCAGAAAATTCTTGGAATGCTATTGCTTATGCACTTAAATTTTTCGAGAAAACAAACTGTACTTTTTATTTGTTGCATGTCAATGCTTTAAGTTATATAACGGCGACGGATTCGCCATATATCACAGATAAGGATTTTGTTGAAAACACCTTTACCAAGCCAGCTAAAAAGCAATTAAAATCACTTTTGAAGCGGATTTCAACAGAATTTCCGGAATCTCAAAATCATCATTTTTTTACACTAACCGATTATAATTTTTTTGTAGATTCCGTACGAAATCATGTCTTAGAAAAGAAGATAGACATGATTGTCATGGGAACAAAGGGTGCCAGCGGATTAAAAAAAGTGATCGTAGGCAGCAATGCAGCAGATGTTATTAAGAAGGTAAAGTGTCCTACATTGGTCGTTCCCGAGGATGCCGAATTTGTTAACTTGGATGAAATTGCGTTTCCAACCGATTACTTATTGACCTATGGTGTTGATTTGTTAAAACCACTTTATAACATTTTAAAAGTACACAATTCCAGTTTACAGGTGGTTCACATTACCCAAAAATCGGAAGACCTGAGTATTGGCCAACAGAATAATAAAGATTTGCTCAACGAGTATTTTAATAGATTCAGAACAAAATTTTATAATCTTTCTAATAAAAATGTTGAAGATGCCATCGAGTGTTTTATACAAAGTAGAGACGTTAAAATGATGGCTATGGTGGCAAAAAACCTTAATTACTTTCAACGAATTTTATTTCATAATAAGATCGAAGAGATTACTTACCATACACGAATTCCATTTTTGGTAATGCATGATAAGATGGCTTAATAAAGAATAGATTACGAAGTGTGAAGAATCGAACGGCTTAAACTCTTGGACGATTTAGAAATGCAGTAATTATTGCGATTATAAACTTTAATATGTATGCAGGTTTAAAAAATAAAGACTTCACCAGGTCTTAGTTTAAAATTGGTTTGAAGGATTTGATTACTTATTGTCGATCCCTTTTAAAAACTAACGTACTGAGTTAAAAGAGCGTTTTTGCGTTTTAACTCTCAGGTGCAGCGAATTTAATAATTCAACTTTTACAAGACCCTTCAGGTTTCGGTAGTGAAGCAAGGTCTTTATTTAATGCTGTTTTTGTGAGGTAACAGTTGTTTAACTCACAGATATCCATAGATTTGAAATGATATTTATCATAGTTTATACCGTTTTTAAATTCTAATTTTATATCATAATTATTAAAAATTCAATATTATGATCTCGATACTTTTTCCAACAGATTTTTCTGAAAATTCGATGAATGCGATACGGTATGCTCTGGAGTTTTTTAAATACGAAAACGGTCAGTTCTATTTTATGCACGTCTATCAAAAAGAATTCTATGATCATGAAGAGTTAGTGTCACGTGACGTGTATGATGATGTTTTAGACCGTGTGAAACAGGAATCTGAGGCCAAATTGGAAGACCTATTGAAAACGGTAAACGAACTCTCGCCCAACCCAAGATTTCAATATCATAGCATTTCAGCTTATAATACGCTGGTAGAAGAAGCCAGCCGCATTGTAAATGAAAAAGATATTGATTTGATTGTAATGGGAACGAAAGGCAAATCGGACGATCGTAAAATTGTCTTCGGAAGCCAAACTTTTCAAGTTTTAAAGTATGTACAATGTCCTGTTTTGGCCATTCCTGCAAATTATACCAATACCCAACCCAAACGTATTTTGTTTCCGACAGATTATCTTATTCCATACAAACGACGAGAGTTGAAGTTGGTGTGCGATTTGGCAGGATCCTACAGAAGTGTTGTTGATATTGTTTATGTTTCAAAAAGCCACAAATTATCGATGCGACAGGAAGATAATCAAGCCTTTATTAAAGATACGATTTGTAAAACTGAAATAAATTTCTATACAAAAAATAACAAAAATGTTGCTAATACTATCAAGGATTATATCACAGAGAATAATGTCGATATGCTGGTTATGGTAAATACGCAATTTTCGTTTTTGGAAAATGTTTTATTTCCCTCAACCATAGATAAAGTTAGTCTCGATTTGAAAATCCCGCTTTTGGCGATGCAAAATTCGACACGTTCCTAATAAAAATGTTATAAGCTTAAACCATGAAAAATATACTACTACCCACTGATTTCTCAGAGAATTCTTGGAATGCCATCAAATATGCCATACAATTATTCGAAAAGGATCAGTGTACCTTTCATTTGTTCAATGCCTATACACCTGTGGTTTATGATTTGACTTATATGCTGTTGGCTAGTCCCGCGCAATTTGGTCTTCGTGATCCCATAAGAGAGGATTCTAAAGCACATTTAAGTGAGCTTCACACTAAGATTATAAAGGAATTCGGTAACAATCCGAACCATAAATTTGAACCTATAGCCCGATTTGATACACTGATTTCGGGAATAAAGGAATTAATTGTTGAACGTCATATTGACCTGGTTATTATGGGAACCAAAGGCGCAACGGGTGCGAAGAAGATATTATTTGGTTCCAATACCGTTCAGGTTTTTAGGGAGGTTAAACATCCGATTATTGCCATTCCTTCAAATTATGATTATGTGGCGCCTCAAGAAGTATTATTTCCCACTGATTTAGGAGTGGCATTCAATGATAACCAACTTCAGGTTCTCAAGGATATCGCAGCTATACATCAGACCAGAATTAATGCCATGCATGTGAGAACGGGACATGGTTTGAGCGAGGTGCAAAACCAGAACAAATTAATGCTGCAGACTGTTTTTTCAAAGTTGAACTATGAGTTTCACGATTTTGATGACATGGAGATTCCTGAGGCCATTAATAAATTCCAAGAGAAGCACACTATCAATATGCTGGTAATGATCAATAATAAACAATCATTTTTTGAAAACTTGTTTTTCAAGGACACCATTAATCAAATCGGTTTCTATTTAGATATTCCGTTTTTAGTAATACCATCAAGACAACATTAAAAACAAATAAGTCATAATATCATGACATCAAAATCAAGACATATTTTAATCCCGACAGATTTTTCCAATAATGCATGGAGCGCGGCGCTTTATGCCTTAAATCTGTTTGCCGACCAAGAATGTAAGTTTTACTTTTTGAATTCTCTGTCGCTTTCCCATACCGATTCAAGAACTTACGTTACTACAAGGTATGTAGATACTCTGACTGAAACTTCAATAAGAGAATTGAATGACCTGAAGGCGCGTGCCATCAAATTAGATAATGCCAAGCACAGTTTTGAGGTCATTAGTACTTCTGAAAATTTAACGCCAGCAATAAAACGAGCCGTAAAACAGCATCAAATAGATATGGTCGTTGCGGGAACCAAAGGTGCAACAGGAGTTAGTAAGTTCCTCTTAGGAAGTAATACTGTGAATCTTATCCAGGAATTAGAAGACTGTCCCATGCTCGCAGTTCCTGAAAATTATGAATTTAAAACACCTAAGGAGATTGCATTTCCTACCGATTTTAATCGCGATTATCATGTTCGTGAATTGAAGGTTTTAACTGATTTTGCCGAACTGAATAAGGCTCATATTTATATTTTGCACATCAATTTAAAAGACGATTTGAGTGCGGAACAACAAAATAATATGAGAGCACTCCAAAGTCATTTGGAGAAGCATGAGCACACGTTCCACTGGATGGAGAAATCTGCTACAAAATCAGATGAGATCAATTCGTTTATAGGCGAATTTAAAATAGATCTGCTGGCCATGGTCAATTACAAACACAGTTTTATTGAGAGCATCGTGAAAGAACCAGTGATCAAGAAGATAGGATTTAAATTGACGGTTCCATTTTTGGTGATACCGAAGTAGGGAAATTCAGAATTAAGAATTAAGAATTAAGTACAAAGAATATAGAGGAAAGAACTTAGAGCATAGACAGAAAGAACATGGAATTTAGAGGGAAGTGATTACATGCTTCCATAGTTTCCTGACGATGTGGTTTAGGAGAAGAGGCAGTAAAAATTGAAAAGTTTTGAAGAGTTGATTCTAGAGGAGTGTAAATTGACAATTACCTGCAATCATTTATCATGTATCATATACCTTCCGTCATCCGTAATCCGTCCACCTTCCTCCGTCCTCCCTTCATTCTTTCGTGAGATTTAAATTAAACATTGATTTATAAATTATAAAAATAGTAATGAAAAGGAAAATATTATTGCCTACAGATTTTTCTGAGAATGCCTCTCAGGCCATAAAGTATGCCTTGGAACTTTATAAAGATGAAAAGTGCCTATTTTATCTTTTAAATGTATTTTTTATAAAGGCGACCAACATCGAAAGTCTGATTAGCATGGAGCCGGGCAGTGATTTAAGGGAAGCCAGGAAGAAAAGTTCTGAAAATGAATTACACCGACTGTTGAATGATTTTGCAATTGGGGACCATGGAAATTCAAATCATAGTTTTCAAACTATTTCAGTTTTTGGCGAGCCTTTGCAAGCGATTAAAACTACAGTAAATGAAAAAGACATCGAACTCATTATTATGGGAACTCGAGGACAAACCAACGAGAGAAGCAAAATCTATGGAAGTACAGCTACTGATGTTATGGAGGATGTTCGGAATTGTCCAGTTATTGTTGTTCCGCAACTCGCCAAACGGGTA
>JBBSRC010000074.1:0-23911 GCA_038243395.1 Flavobacteriales bacterium
AAGAGCGTAGTCTTTAGAATTATTAGAAACTTTTCCTTTAATTCCAAATTGTTTTTTTTCATTTTGACAAGCAGTTAGTAAACAAGCAGAAATTAAGAAGGTGATAATATTTTTCATAGGTTTGGTCATATTGCACATAACGGGATGCGTGTATGGCAAGTTGCGGATAAAATAAACGAAATATGGAAAGAACAGATAAAGAAATTATAGAAGCAATGACTTTTATAAAGGAACAACATAACGGATAACTACCTTATAAATTTGGTACGTTTGAATGTGCGAAGATGATGGCTAAATACCTAAAACAGCAATTTGCTATACACGGTGTTGTGCCTAGTGCTTGCAACTATTATGTAAGTGGTAGTGATACTGCAATGAATTGTAATAATTGTGGGAAATCTAAGTTTTTGCATTAGGCACAACATGCGTATATATAACATCGGTACATAGGAGTGACGTATATATGACCTATGTCACCATGCTATTTTGGTTTATTCTTCTCAAATGTACCTGATTCATATAAGGAATCCAAAGGGCTTGTTAAAGTTTTGCTATTTATTCCTACAACTCGTGTATAAATTTCTGTGGTTTTTGTGCTCGCATGTCCCAAAGAACTCTGAATATACCGGATGTTTACGCCCTGCTCCATAAGATGTGTGGCATAACTATGACGTAAAGTATGAGGCGTGCTCCAGGGATTGCTGTTAGTTCCTTTTACAGCTTTCTGATAGATGCGTTGTATGCTTTGCGCCGTGTATTGACCTCCGTCCTGTCCTTCAAATAACCAGTGAGCTGGCTTGTGTTGCCGGTAATATGTTCGTAATATATCTAGCAAAAAAGGACTTAGCGTCGTGTGCCGATCCTTTTTGCCCTTTGCGTCTTTAATGAAAAGATACCCATCGTCACTGCGCACGTCCACGAGCCGCAAATTTATAACTTCCCCAACGCGCAGGCCAGCGCCATAAATTGCATGTAATATAGCCTTGTGCTTAATATTGCGAGGATAGTTTATTATGGCAGCTACCTCTTGTCTACTTAATACGTTAGGAAGATCTTTACTCTTAGTGGGGCGCGTAATATTGTAATATTCCCGTGGCATGCCCAAAGTATGTTCGTAATAACATTTTATGGCATTGATCAGCTGGTTTTGCTTTTGCTCAGTAATTTTATACTTACTGATGAGATAGTAAACAAAACCTTCTATCTGCTCTTTAGTGATTTCTCTATAGGATACAGATTCAAAGTACTGAAAAAACTGGATCAAATTACTTTGATAATTGCGGACGGTAGCTTGGCTAAAGCCTTTCAGGATCATCTTTTGATGATTGCGATCCAGTTCCGCCTGAATGCCTTCCGAAATCTCCTTTTTCGGGATTACAGTAGGCGCCGCGGTGGCTTGTTTGAGTAATTTTTCGCCAAACATCAATTCCAATCTTTTTATGTTTTCTGCCGTATTGACGATGCTCCACAGTTTCTGATTGAAATGGTAAAAAGTACCATTCAGTTTTTTGAAAGCCTCCCGTTCCTTTATCATTATATAAGGGATTTTAAGCTTGATGCGGCCGGCTTTAGCTTGCGGCATGTAAATAATGATATGGCTAGTGTCCTTGTTTTCCATAATAAACTTTTTAGAGAGCGAGGTAAATTTAAAGAAAATGGGCAACCTATCCCGAGAGTTATCGAGATTAAACGTATCTATCCGTTAGGAACGAATATGTATATTTGTCTGTTTAACAAAGCGTTGTATGAGTCAGGAATGTAAAACATGTGCAAAACCGATCAAAGGGCGATCTGATAAAATTTTCTGCTCTACTTTTTGTAAAAATGTGTACCACAAAAAGCTTCGATATGCCTCCAAAGTCGCGGCAATGGAAATTAACGGCTATTTAAAACGTAACTACTCGATTCTTTTGGAGATGCTAGGAAAAAACAAAACGCAGATTAAAGTATATAGAAATTTACTGGAAAAACGAAGTTTTCGCTTTAAATACCATACCCACTTCCATATCAATTCAAAGAGTAAAACATTCTTTTATGTGTATGACATCGCTTGGATGGAGTTTTCTGATGATGAAATCCTGATCGTACGACGCATTTAAAAATTCGTGAATAATGCTTAAACACTGGTAATTCATCTGTTAAAGTTTTAATCCTAACTTCTCAAAAAATACTTTTAAAATCTACTCATAAATTGGTATGAGACCATTCTTAATCTCAGTAGATCGATTTCATAGAAATTTATGTTATTGACGATTCATGTCTCTTGCATCAACATTACATAAAATTAAAAGCAATGTATATAAAGTTGAGTCCCGTGTTCTATTTAACGAATGGTCAGTTCTATAACTTTTAGAATCGCAATTAGATGTTTTATTAATATTCCAAAGTATTCTTGTCCGATTAAGGTTTTGTCAACTTTCTAAGAAGCCAAATTGATAAAGGTTTTCAATATTTTGTACTTGTTTTCCTTGTCCACGGCGTCGTTCGGGCGGATTGTTAATGTCCTTAGTTTTCTTTTTATCTCAGGAAAATGTTAACAAAACACTTTAATTTAAGATAATTACAGTGATCAGCTCATATTTTGAGTGTTTCACGACTGAATTTTATCCCCGAACTTTCGGTACTGGTTTTTACAAATCAGAGGTCACTGACCATATATATTTTGAGTCTGTGGAAGGGTAGAGATATCTTTCTTCTTTTCCCGGATTATATGGATTACCTATTATATTTAAAGTTTGGTAGAACACAAATAGACAGACTATGAAAAAGAATGAAAATGGAACTAAAGGAAAAAAGAAGCCGTGGCCAACCAAGAATGTAATGGAACAGATATATGAAATGCACCTTTGGGGTGGTCAACCCACTGATTTTTATTCGGGTCTTGGGTCTCATCAACCCGAAATATTAAATCCATATATAGATGTTTTAACCTCATTTTTAATGTCTTTTAAAAATTCTTTGGTGGTATGTGATTTGGGCTGTGGAGATTTTAATGTAGGTAAGGAGCTTGTAAAATATACTAAGGCATTTGTTGCGGTAGACATCGTAACAGACCTTATTGAGCGCAACAAAGAGAAATTTAAAGAAAAAAATCTGGAATTCCAGAGTTTGGATATTGCAGTAGACGATCTGCCCTTTGCGGACTGTGCGATAATAAGACAAGTATTACAACATTTATCAAATGCTGAAATCCAAATGATAGTGCCTAAGTTAAATGGTTTTAAATATGTTATTGTGACAGAACATATACCGGAGGGGGATTTTATACCTAATAAAGATATTATTTCAGGACAAGGAATTCGTTTGAAAAAGCAAAGTGGTATCAACTTATTAGCACCACCGTTTAATCTTAAAGTCGAGGATAATCAGCTACTATTGGCTATTCGTTTGGAGGATTGTAAAGGAATAATTATAACGACGCTGTATAGAATGTTTTAATCAGAGTAAATGGAAAAAGTCAATGGTTTTTTTGAATGCTTTCAGGATTAAACTTTACCGCCGATACTATTCCGACTGAAGGGATTTTAAGTTAAGATCAGTCTAAATAACAAAATCCACTCTTTCACAATTTTCGATTTGGAAAGTTTATTTGGTCAGCACTAAATTAACATTTATCGATTTTTATTCCAATATTAAAAGTAGTAGCTGAACTGAAAGGAGTGTGAAACTGAGAAAGAGAAAGACTGTATTGCCACTTTCCTCTTGCGACGCGATATGATAACTGAACGTGATTTAAATAAAACAGCGTTGTTGCTATTGATTTGAAAATTCTTGAATAAAAATTCTAGTGATAAGATGAGAGCCATTTTTCAGGATATAATTAATCCTAATTCATTTGATTCAAAATAAAAGCTCCTTAACTTCCAAATCGGATTTCATGTCAGTCGTTGTGAAAATTTGCTGATTAAAGAAGAACATTCTACCGGGAATTGGTCCTAATATCTATACAAAGCATTAATTCTTGAATTTGAATTAGGCATTTCCTCATTGTCCATCAAATAAACTTCACCGCCGTTTATAAAAGTTTGAATCGCAGCAATGTTCATCAATGAAACAGTGGTACCATTTTCCTCATTTTGAGTTACAGTTATGACCTCATTTTCTTCTGTGTAATTACCAAAAATATCTGCCCTGTTTTCACAGAATAGGGTGTCCACTTTCCCGTTTATGGCGGCCAATATTATGCGATCGATTCCTATCGCGGTTTTTCCAGAACCTTGTTCATCAATAAAAAGCGCTATTTTATCTTTTCTTGCTTGTTCGAATGTAGGACTGATATTTTCCCAAGCCATTTCATGGATTTCGAAAATCTCCGTATCTTCAAAATTGACCTTAATGTTCTTTTCCATCAGATTTGGATAACTATTAATGCCATTATAAATATCGAAAAGGAAGTCCTGTGAAGCAATAAGCATCGGCATGGTTCCATTATTTAATATAGGAAGAAGTCCGTCGTTGATTGCCCTAAAATATTTTTTAATCTCATTTTTCATTTGGCCTGTAGCCGCTTCCTGACCGTGAAATATGGCCTGCCCCGAACCAGCATGTGAGGTTCTGAACTGTAGATTTTTTTCTTCGTAGTCAAATCCCACGCGATCCTGTTTCGTTTCAGGTATAAGATCTTCAACATCAATTTCAGTGAAGCTGTGTTTTGTACATTGGTATAATTTGACGTTACTTCTATCAAGTAGCATCAAATAGAATTTACCGTCGCCTACAAACATCGGCATCAATGGTTTGAGATAAAATGAATCTGATATATAGATAAATTCTTCGAAATGTACTGGAAGTGTATATTTTTCAAAAAAGTTATCGGCTATAAATAGGGCGAGTCCATCAGACTGCTCACGCCAAAACGAAGAATTGTCGATCAAATCCTGTATGGGTTTAGTTAACTTATTAATGGCATCGTTATTAAACCCTCTCATGCTCAACTTATCCTTCACATCCTTTAGTTGATTTTTTAGAACGAGGGTATCTTCTCCTTCTAATACTTTTTTACCGGCTCTATGTGTGGGAATAAAAATGGAAATACAATTTTCTTGCTTTATATTGTGTAATTCTATGATTTGATTTTTATATATTAAGGTCATAATTCGTTTTTTAAAATTATTAAATGAGAAACTTTGATAATCAGTTATCATTAAAAAGAATATAGTGTTAAAACAGATGTAATGGAATGACCAAGGTCAGCCGTGACCTTAAACATCTGTTTTAAAGAGGATTATTGATTGTCACAGATGATTATCAGAAGATTTTTTATCTTAAAAATCAAGTAATATTTATGTGAATGCTTTATCATTTATTATAAATCCGGTAGTCATTTACGCTCGCATTTTTCATTATCATAGTTCAGTAGAGAAGCTGAATTTGCTTGCGCTTTTGGCGAATTTCATATTAGTTTGGTAACACCTTATCTATAATAACGGCATGAGGAATTTGAAAACGGGTGTTCACTAAGTTTCTGCTGATTCGCTTTCTATCTTGAATCCAATTATTGAAGTTTTCTTATACCACTTTAAAATTTGCGTTTAAATTTAGTATTCTGAAATGCAAATGGAATTATGTCAAAGCAACATCCCGATGGACCCAAAAAATGCTGCAGAATATGATTTCTCTCAGAAGATTTCTTTAGTACATCGGGAGTTATGCGTAATACGTTCGTCTTTAGCGTCGACTCGAAAATGAACTATATGGCCGTATAACCACCATCAATAACCAATTCACTTCCAGTAGTAAATTTAGATTCGTCGGAGACTAGATATAGAATGCCATAAGCAATATCGATTGATTCGCCAATATGTCCTATGGGATGAAGGCTGTCCAAATGTTTGCGAAACCCAGGATCATCTTTGCCCAACTCTTCCACCAGTGGTGTCCAGATAAAACCGGGATGTACAGAGTTCACTCTAATCTTATCTTTTGCATATTGAATAGCATCGGTTTTGGACATAAGCCTAACTGCTCCTTTGGAAGCATGATATGGTGGTAAATCTGCTGCACCGACAAGTCCATATATAGAGGAGAGGTTTACAATACTGCCACCACCAGCTTTTCTCATATGTGGAATGGCATGTTTTGTACAAAAGAATACCCCTTTGACATTTATGCCCATAACCATATCCCATTCTTTTTCAGTAACCTCCACTGATGGTTTGTCTGGGCCTGCAATTCCGGCATTGTTAACTGTGGCATCAAGTCGGCCGAATTCTTTGACCACCTCGCCATACACTCTTTCAACTTCTTTTTCATTGCTCACATCCAAATGCCAAAATTTTGAAACCCCACCTGCCTGGTTGATTTCTTTAACTAAGGCTTCACCTTCTTGATCCAGTATATCGGTTACGGCAACTTTAGCGCCGTGTTTTGCTAATAGAAGACACGCTTCTCGGCCTATTCCCAAGGATCCACCTGTTACAACAACAACTTTGTTTTCTGCTCTCTTCATAATTTTCATTTTGTTTTGGATTAATATTTCTTTTGACAATAAGGATATAATTATCTGACTTTGATACGAACTTAATGCTTTATGAAGTCTCTTGTAATGATCTGGGTCAATGTGAGAAATAGTCATTGGCAAACAATTGTTATGAATCTATTTTCTTAAAGCCTGACTGACCTTGGTCATTTCAATTCCGAAAATAATGGTGTAAGTTGGCAATCAGATTAGATACAAAGTAATTTTTAATCTTCTAATTTCCTCTAAATACTAAATATACGCAATTGGAATAAAGACGATTTACAACCGACTATCTGTGGCTAAGTGGCTGATTGGTAAGGCCACTAAAGAATTTGATTCCGAGAAGAAGATCACGGCAGTAGCCCGATTGGATTCTCAAATTTAAACTGAATACTTAAAACCTGACCTCATTTTATCCTATGTTTTAAGACAGTTTCTGAATGAATAATAAAGCATTTTATATAATATTAAAATATATATAAAGCTATGAAGAGTGCTGGAGTGATCTCAACATCAGAGCGGCAAATTACCAGTTATTACAATTCCGCTTCTGATACGGCAAGACAAACATTGGTTTACGCACGGACACATGGTCTGCCATTGAAGAAATAGACATTACCCAGACGGCCATGACCGGAACACAGATTGCAGAATTAGCAAAGCGTTTGGGCATAGAAATCGAGGAACTCATTAATCAGGATCATTTTAAATACAGAAAAAAATTTACTTTTCAGAATTTTTCCTGTGAAGATTGGATAACCATGGTTCAGAATCGTCCGGAGATCAAAAAAACAGCCCATTGCGTTGAGAGGTCATACTACTATTTTGGTAGGAAAACCCTCTGATATTCTAAAAATATAAAATAAAGGTTTCGTCTCAATAATTATTAAACATTAAAAAATGTTGTAAAAGATAATGAAAGACTTATTTTTATTCTATAATTTCCAAATAAGAAGAATTAAGATTTACACCGTTAAACAATAGAAGTAGGATATTAAAATTTAACAAAGAAATGATTTTCACTTAAAACTATACAATATCCTACCAAGACTGTGGTTTACAAATTGGAACCAAATTAATTTGGATGTCAACAAATCACAATGAATAAATACAAATTATTAATTAAAATTTAAAACGTAAAAACAATGAAAACTAACATCGGAATTACAAAAAAGAATCGTGAAAATACAGCCGACGTCTTGTCAAGACTATTAGCGGATGAATTCTTATTATATACAAAAACATTAGGAGCGCATTGGAACCTTGAAGGCCACGATTTTCATACCAAGCACCTGTTTTTCGAAGAACATTATAACAGTATAAGAAAAATGATCGATAGTGTTGCGGAACGAATTCGTAAAATCGGATTGTATGCGCCAGCGACCTTAGGACAATTTTTAGAACTGACCCATTTATCCGAAAAAGAGAATAGCGGCGAATCTAGCCAATATTATATAAAATTGCTTTTGGAAGATCATGATACCATTATTCAATTTATCCGAGAGAATATTTCTAAGGTAGAAGAAGAGTTTGAAGATGCAGGAACGGCAGATTTCTTGACCGGATTAATGCAGGAACACGAAGAGATGGCATGGATGCTTCGCGCTAGTCTCGCCAAAGAGTCAACCAAATAAAATGCCCACTGAGACAGCTTAGGCAGGCAGATTTCCTAAAATAAAAAATACTCCTCTGGTCATAATTATAAAGATGGCTGGAGGAGTATTTTTTTAATTTAAATCTCTTATAAATGGGATTTTCTTAACCCAGGCAAACAAAGTGAATCCATATTGCAATTATAAGCAGCATCAATGTTCTTCCCTTGTCATAACAATTCTTTTGCCGTGCATAAGATTAAATCATTAGCAAACATTAGCGCTCATGAATGACTTGGATCATTTCTAACGTTGAAAATGTAAGCTAACTTTGAAACTCCAGGATATGGCTATTTCAAAATGTTCATCCTAAGGATTAACATTTTAAAATATAATATTATGATAAAAGGGTATCCAAAAAACTATAACGACCTCAAAAAGTTGGTGGGAGAATTGGGAACTAAGTTCAAATAAATAATTAATACAATGGATAAACCAGCTTTATATAGCTCTAATATGGAATTTGAACAGGAGCATTGGAAAGGGGAAATTGCGTTTTGGAAAAACGAATTAATAACTTTCAACAATAGGTTGAGTGAGCTGATTACACGCTGGACTCCAAAAGAGGAACTCGCCCAAATAAAACATCATCAAAAAAAAATCATTTTTCATGGCGAGGCCTTAGACGAGCTACTCGAAATTATGAAGCAAGAAGTTCAGATACCATCCCAGATGGAGTCCAACATCCAAACATTGGATGCACATTCCTCTGAAAAACATACCGAATTAAGAACTCGGATGGAAATACAAAGAGAAATTTATACCGAACTTAAAAAGAACATTTTTAAGTTTCTAGAAAGATAATTTCGCCTGCTTTAAGCCTCTTTATTTTTTTGCCTTTTGATAATTTTTCACACTCTCCAGTCTTCCGTTAATTTTACACTTGTAGACTTTCTATAGTTATAGATGGTACGAAATGACCAATGTCATTTTATATCTGCTTAAGCCTTAATATATTTACATTTATTAAAATTAATTTTATGTAAACTGAAAATATTTCGAACGGCGGTTAATCTGTGATATTGAGCAAAACTTATTTTTTGCGTCGTACTATAAAATTACACTATTTAATGAATAATGAAATAACTTCTCAAAGTAAAACTATAGGCAGCGTGGTGGCGGTACGCGGTAGCGTGGTGGATTTGATATTTGAGAAAGATCTTCCTTCCATTAATATGGTGGTCAAAACCGGAAAGGATCTGAAAATCATTCTGGAAGTGCATATGCAACTTAACAACAAACATGTTAGATGTATTGCTTTAACGCCTACCCAGGGTTTGGCAAGAGGTATGAAAGCCATATCAAATTTTGAGCACTTACAAGTGCCAGTAGGCCCAGAAACATTAGGACATATGTTTGACGTTTTTGGAAACACCTTGGACAATTTTGTACTGCCCGAAAACATGGAACGGCGGAGCATTCACAATCAACCTCCACCATTGACCGAACGTTCCACGACATCTCAAGTATTTGAAACCGGCATTAAAGCCATTGATGTCCTGCTCCCTCTTGAAAGGGGCGGGAAGGCGGGGTTATTTGGAGGAGCGGGCGTTGGTAAAACGGTTTTATTGACTGAGCTTATTCATAATATGGTGAAAAACCATGATGGCGTTAGTATGTTCTGTGGCATTGGGGAGCGAAGCCGAGAAGGTCTTGAACTCTATCAGGAAATGAAAGAGGCAGACGTTCTAAAAGATATGGTTATGATATTCGGGCAAATGAACGAACTGCCTGGTGCCCGGTTTAGAGTAGGCCATGCGGCCTTGACTATGGCTGAATATTTTCGGGACGACGAGCATAAAGATGTGTTATTGTTGATTGATAATGTTTTCCGGTTTATCCAAGCGGGGATGGAGGTGTCGGGATTATTAGGACAAATGCCATCGCGACTTGGCTATCAGCCCACTATGAGTACAGAATTGTCGCAATTGGAAGAACGGATTGCGAACACGAAAACAGGAGCCATTACCTCCATTCAAGCAGTGTATGTGCCGGCGGATGATTTGACAGATCCTGCAGCTGTCCATACATTTTCCCATTTATCGGCAACCATAACGCTGTCGCGACAAAGGGCAAGTGAAGGCATGTATCCTGCCATCGATCTATTACAATCGGGTTCTAAAATGGCCACACCAAGTGTCATCGGAGAAAGGCATTATACTATTGCACAGAAAATACGGCAGACTTTGGCGCAATACGAAGAGCTTAAAGATATTATCGCCATGCTTGGTTTGGAGCAGTTATCTCTGGGCGATCAAAAAACCGTAAAGCGTTCTCGAAGACTCGAGCGATTTCTTACACAACCGTTTTTTACAACCGAGCAGTTCACACAGTATAAAGGAAAGAATGTGAGCCTTAAAGATGCCTTGGATGGCTGTGAAAGAATATTGAATGATGAATTTAATGATTATCCCGAAAGTGATTTCTATATGATCGGAACAATCGATGAGGTAAAACAGAAAACGGCAGTTGATGTTTAGACCTTAGCTTTTAGAATTCATTTGTGACTTGCAGTTAGGTGGCAAACTGAATCTCATGAATATGATGAGCCTATCTGAGGTAATAATTTGAAATATAGATAGTTAAGACAGATGAGTGCTACTTTAATGCATCTTAAGATTCTTTTGCCCCACGGTGTTTTTACGGATATAAAAAACGTGAAAAAAATTGTGGTAGAAACATCTGCTGGTTCTTACGGAATTTTACCGCGACGACTTGATTGTACAGCGGCATTGGTAACAGGAATTTTAATGTATGAAACAGAAAGTGACGGCGAAAAATATATTGCAGTGAACGAAGGTATTTTGGTAAAAACAGGAGTTCAGGTTTCAATTTCTGTGCGTAATGCTATCGGAAATGCGCCGCTCGGTGAACTTAAGACCATGGTTGAAAAAGAAATGGTACAATTGGATGCACTTGAGGTAAACGCTCGTATCGTTATGGCAAAATTGGAAACGGGGTTTCTACGTAATTTTCAAAAACTAAGAAAATAGAAGTGAAAGCGGAAAAATCAAATAAAATCAAATCTTTTGAAAAGGTCGTCGGCGACCTGGAAAAAAGAAAACTGCAGGTACAACGTGAGAAAAATAGTGTCTGGTCAGGATTGGGGTTATTTGGAATCATAGGCTGGTCCATCGTATTGCCTACCGTATTGGGTGCAGCCTCAGGAATTTGGCTCGATAACAATTATAAAGGAGATTTTTCTTGGACATTGAGTCTGTTGGTAGGAGGATTGATGATGGGTTGTGTAATCGCCTGGAATTGGATTGAAAAAGAAAACAAAGAAATTCATAAAAAAAACGAAGATGAAAATGAATGACGTTTTAAACCTATTGCCTGCCATATTCGGTGGGATTATTCTAGGCATTCTGTTTTTCGGAGGCCTGTGGCTTACCGTGCTTAAAGGCTTAAATTCAAAAAGACCAGCTGTAATATTCATGGTCAGTTTGATTCTCAGAATGGTAATTGTCGTATTAGGGTTTTACTATGTGGGCGCAAACAGTTGGCAAAAAATGTTGGCTTGCCTTGGTGGTTTTTTAATTGCGAGAATTGTGGTTTTCCATCTCACTAAAAAAGACAAACAACCAAACAACGTGTTCATTAAAGAGGTAAGCGATGAGAATTAGTCCAGATCAGTTGGTGTTTTGGGAATATGGGTTTATAAATGTAAACCTAACCATTGTCACGACTTGGGTATTGATAATCCTACTCACTTTAGGCGCGTGGTTGATCACTCGAAATTTAAAATCAGACATTAAAACTTCCCGATGGCAAAATGTTTTAGAGATGTTGGTACTGATGATCAGTGATCAGATAAAGGAAGTGGGTTTGAAAAAACCCCACAAGTATATTGGTTTCATCGGAACCTTGTTTCTGTTCATTGCAGTTTCCAATTTATTGATTATTGTACCTTGGTATGAAGCGCCAACAGCTTCACTTTCCACCACTGCAGCCTTAGCAATAGCGGTGTTTATTGCAGTTCCATTTTTTGGAATTGCCGAGGGCGGACTTAAAAAATACCTGCATTCATATTTGCAGCCTAATTTTATTATGCTGCCCTTCAATATCATCAGCGAGGTCTCTCGTACGCTCGCCTTAGCGGTCCGGTTATTTGGGAACATCATGAGTGGCGGTTTGATTGCTACCGTATTAATTTCCATTGTTCCTTTTTTATTTCCGATGGTGATGAGTGCATTGGGAATGTTAACGGGGATGATCCAGGCCTATATTTTCGCAATTTTAGCGACGGTTTATATCGCCGCCGCTACAGAAGATAATCAACGAAAAAAAGATCCGATTATGGATAAGCCCAAGGGATATTCCAATAAAGATGGAAAAAATAAAGTTTAAGAAGAAAGAGTGTGCCTAGTAAGTAGTGCTATGGATTTTAAGTGTAAAATTTCAGAAGTTAATTTTAAAAATTAAAAATATGGATAACGTAACTATTATCGCAATGGTCTCAATTATTACCGCTGGTTTTACAACCGCTATTGGTACTATGATGCCCGCCATAGGCGAAGGGAAGGCAGTGTCAACAGCCTTGGAATCTATTGCGCAACAACCCGATGCCGCTCCTACAATTACCAGAACCTTGTTTGTGGGTTTGGCAATGATTGAATCGACGGCAATTTATTGTTTCGTACTTTCAATGATCCTCATTTTCGCAAACCCGTTTTGGAATCATTTTATCGCATAAAATTTTTTTATAATGGAAATTAACTGGTTTACAGTAATAGCGCAAATAGTCAATTTTCTGATTCTGGTTTGGCTCCTAAAACGGTTTTTGTACAAACCGGTATTGGAAGCGATCGATGAAAGAGAACAAAAGATTGCCTTGCGACTTGAAGAAGCTGCGAGCAAAAAGGCTGAGGCTAAAAAAGATCAAGATTTATTCCGTCAGAAAAACGAAGCTTTTGATAAAGAGCGTTCAGAAAAATTGCAAATAGTCCGCGAAGAAGTGAATTCCGAAAAGGAACGTTTGTTTGAAGAAGTACGCGAAGAATCGACGGCACTGCGTTCAAAATTCGAAGACTCCTTAAAGCAAAAACAGCAAGAACTAACGGATACCCTTAAGCGAAAAACGAAGGATGCGGTTTTTTCCATTGCCGGCAAAACACTTTCGGATCTAGGCAATGCCAAATTGGAAGATCAAATTATAAATGTTTTTATAAATAAAATCAACACTTTAAACGATAGGGATAAAATAAAATTTAGAGACGCACTTAATGACAATCACGCTCCAATTCTAATGAAAAGTGTTTTTAAATTATCGACAAGCGCAAAACAAGAACTCGAAAAAGCCATTGGAACAATCGTCCAAAAACAACTTGACTTTAACTATAAACTGGAAGCGGATTTAATAAGTGGGATTACTGTGGAAACGGCAAGCTACCAAATGTCATGGAATATTGATTCCTACCTTGATGCATTGAATAAGGATAATATCACAACGGGAAAAGCAAATGAAATTGACTGATATAGAGCAAATAATTGAGGAGGCGTTTTTGGAAATAAGCAACCGTGATGAAAATCATGATCCCGCTGTTCAATTTCTAGAGAAAGGGGTCGTAAAAAATGTTTCTGCGGGTATTGCCACGGTATCAGGTTTGCCAGGTACAGGTTTTGAGGAGCTTTTGGAGTTTCCAAATAAGGTATACGGGATGGCATTTAATTTGGATGAAGATGAAATAGGCGTAGTGCTCTTAGGTAGAAATGATCAACTAAAAGCGGGCGACACGGTTTTAAGAACCCATCGGGTCGCCGATATTCCGGTTGGTGAGGGGCTCATCGGCAGAGTCATCGATTCTCTTGGAAACCCTATGGATGACAAAGGTCCTATTAAGTTTAAACAACGATTTCCCATTGAACGCCCTGCACCTCCGATTATGAATCGCGACGCGGTCAATGCGCCCTTACAAACGGGAATTAAAGTGATCGATGCCATAATCCCTATTGGTCGTGGCCAACGCGAACTGATCTTAGGCGACCGTCAAACGGGTAAAACGTCCATCGCTATTGACACCATTCTCAATCAGCACGATAAAAATGTGATATGTGTTTACTGTGCTATCGGCCAGCGTACCGCGGCAGTTGCTAAAGTGATTTCAGAACTTACAGCAAAAGGTGCCATGGCATACACGGTGGTGGTTTTTTCAGAAGGTAACAGTTCTCCCGGTCTGCAATATTTGACGCCTTACGCTGCTACCAGTGTTGCGGAATATTTTATGGAGGCGGGACGCGATGTTTTAATTGTCTATGATGACCTTACCAAACACGCGCGAGCTTATCGCGAACTTTCACTTTTACTGCGCCGACCACCAGGCAGGGAAGCATTTCCTGGCGATATATTTTACATCCATTCTAGGCTGTTGGAACGGTCAACGCATCTAAATAAAGAGCAAGGAGGCGGTTCGTTAACTGCTTTGCCAATTATCGAAACCCAAGCACAGGATATCTCTGCCTATATTCCTACCAATGTCATTTCGATTACCGATGGACAGATTTATTTGTCGCCAAAATTGTTTGAATTAGGCTTACTTCCCGCGGTTGATATTGGGAAATCCGTTTCTCGGGTGGGAGGGAAGGCCCAGTTAAAAGCGTACCGTAAAATTTCAGGAAATTTAAAATTGGCCTATGCCCAATCTGAGGAACTGGAAACATTTGCCCGTTTTGGTACCCGTTTGGACGAGGATACGCAGAAAACAATCGAGCGCGGGAAAAGAATACGACTGATTTTAAAACAAGCTGAAATGGAACCCGTTTCCGTGCCAGAACAACTGTTGATTTTACTCGCGTTGATTCATGGTGTTCTTGACACCGTTTCTCTGGAAGATATTACAAAAGCAGAAATGCTGATTAGAAAACAAGCTTCCCAAATCCCTACAGAGGTTTTACAAAGGATTTTCGCTTCAGAATCATTGAACGAAAATGATGAAACCGCGCTTGTGAAATTGGCCAAAGATGCCATCGAAGGAAGTGATAAGATTTCTAAACCAGTTAGTGATGAGTGACACTTTAATAAATTTACAACGGCGACAACAGAGTGCCAGCGATCTCTCATCGGTGGTACGTACCATGAAAGCCATGGCAAGTGCCAATATTACCCAATATGAAACGGCGGTTCACTCATTACAGGAATATTACCACACCATATCCCTTGGAATCCATGCCTGTTTTAGGGAGGAAGGAATCTCATTGGTATCCGACAATAGCAATAAAAAAAATTCGATATCAGTCGTCGTAATTTTTGGCTCAGATCAGGGTTTGGCCGGACGATTTAATGATGCGATAAGTTCCTATGCTCAAAAAAAGATAAGGGAAATTCCTGGAGAAAAAGAAATTTGGGCGGTTGGCGAAAGAGTTTATTCATTGTTATTGGATGCAAAATTCTCGCCCACTAAATGTTTTGCGGTTCCCAATGCAGTAACTGGAATCACGCCTTTAGTTAATGAGATATTAATTAAAAGTGAAGACTATCGAGAAAAAAATCATTTTTACAGTTTTCATATTTTTCACAACACCCCATCACAGGCCTCAAATTATCGACAAGAAGGCCAGCAGTTGTTTCCGCCCGATAAGAAATGGGAAAACGACATGACCAGTATGGAATGGCCTTCGAAAAACGTTCCACAAGTCATTGGTGGCGTTGAAAGTACGTTGCGTACACTGATTAGAGAATATCTTTTTGTTTCTTTATATAAAGCTATTGCAGAATCTTTGGCCTCTGAAAACGCCAGCAGACTCGAAGCCATGGAACGGGCAGAGAAAAACATAGATGAAATGTTGGATGAATTGCAAAGAGGGTATAACCGTCTTAGACAAAGCACTATTGATGAGGAACTCTTTGACGTAATTGCCGGTTTTGAGGCTTTAAAGAAAGATGAGCGCTACACCTCTTAAGTACAAATAGGAAGTGTGTAGAGATCTATACCCAGAGTCTAATGTTGAGATAAATAATTTATAATTAATTGTTCTGATGTTATTAAAAATCAATTTTCTGCGTAAATAAATTCTATTGGCTTCAAAGATTTTTGCCATCTCTAGTCGTCTTTGGATGATCTTTTGCGCTTAGTATTTTTTTAGCGTCCAAATACGCTTCTTTAGTAATTTCGCCCCGCGCATATCTTTCTTTCAAAATGTTTAACGGCGATTGATTGTCAAACGGAATATGTTTATCGGCGGCCTTTTTTCTGCCATATGGAGAAACGAAAATCCAGATGATAAATGCAATCCAAATGATCCACCACACAAAGTGCATTCCCCAATAATTGTCGTTATAGAAGTTCATAATTTCGTTTTTTAAGTGTCTTGCCTATTGATTTTATGTATTGTCAAGGTTATAATAATTAGGCTATGAATACTATCCTGATTATTGTTTTTGCATTTCTGCATTAATTTTAAGAGATACCTTATCGCCGATAAGCGGGATCGGGAATTTCGGACCAATATTAAAATCAGAACGAAGGATATTTCCTGTGACCGTAATACCAGAAGTCGTTTTACCTTCTTTTATAAAACTACCATTATGAACCATTGTTAGATCCACAGTTTTGGAAATACCATGTAAGGTGAGGTCGCCCGTTACAAGAAAAGTGTTACCATCGATCTTACGGACGTTATTACTTTTAAAATGCATTTCGGGAAATTTGTCCACATTAAAAAAATCAGGACTTCGCAAATGCGTGTCTCTTTGTTCGACGTGAGTATTTATTGACTTAGTCTGCACCACCACATTGATGGCGGCATCACTGAAATCAGTTTCTGCACCTTGCATGGTTATGGTATAATCGTTAAATACACCCCCAAGTTCTGAGATTAGGTTATGGGAAATGGCAAATTCCATTCTGCTGTGTGGAGGATCGTTTTTCCATGTCTGGGCTAATAGCGCAGTAGGAAGTAATATGCTGATGAAGAGTATTAAAATGTGTTTTTTCATGGTTTAAAATGTTTATTGTTAATATTTTAGAAATTTCATTCTATGAATTAGAACTACATATTATTTTTTTAATATAGATACTTCTTTAACGTTTTGAAATGATCTTGATCAGTATCGCACTCATTGAATTTACTTAATAGTAGATTACGATGATAATTTTGTGGCTTATACCTTCACAATACTTACCTACTCTGATTCCACGACTTTCAGTTTATTTAAAATCATTGTAGTATAATTTTTATTTGTATCTTAAAAAACTCATAAGTGATCAGGAATTATTCAATCAGTAATGGGATGATTTTGGTGTGACACAATTAGAATCCATCAAAAGCACTTGAAATTTATCCCCTACGAAAAGATTAAATTCAGAAAATATAACGCTGCCACACTGACCAACATCATTTGAAAGGGATTAATCTAGAAGTATTTTGCCACTGTAGTGACAAGTATTTATAAACTATGGTGTAATGAAAGGCGGCAGGTGAGTTATAAGAAATGTTATTGATCTACACTTATCAGAAATTGGCAAAGGTTTGGACAAGGTTATTATTAACACGTTCAACACATTTTATAGTTTATTAATTAATGGAAGGTATTACCTTCATCATTATCATCATTTATTTTTTACTCGGCAAATTATCAAAACTAAAATATGAAGGTTAAAAAAACTACAGTCTTCGAAATGTTATCTCGAATGCGTGAATATTTTCAAAAGGATAATTCCTTTTCCGAAACCGCAGCAGGTCCTATACATTCCGAATTATATAATTTCCATCAATTGAAAGCTCATGCATGCGCAGTGGCTCGCTCTCATGAAATCATTGAAGACAAAAAAGGCAAGCGAAAGGATAAGCTTTTAAAAAGACTCGATGATAACCACAAACTTTTGGTGGAGGTTCGTAATCTTCTGGTCGAAAGTATCCAATCTGGGCACAGCATAACCCCTGCGGCAGAATGGCTTTTGGATAATTTCTATTTAATTGAAGAACAAATTATTACTGCAAAAAAGCACTTGCCAAAAAAATATAGTGAGGGCTTGCCGCATCTTCAAAATGGAAGCTCTAACGGCATGCCTAGAGTTTATGATATCGCACTCGAAATAATCGCGCATAGTGATGGTCGTGTGGACTCACGCGGATTAATCGGCTGTATATTGGCCTATCAATCAGAAAAAATTCTTACGCTAGGAGAATTATGGGCTATTCCCATCATGATGAAACTAGCTGTTATCGAAAATCTTAGAAGGATTGCTGAACAAACGGCGCTCGATATGATTGATAACAATTTGGCCGATTATTGGAGTGAGCAGATGATTGAAACAATCAAAGATGAACCTGCTGATCTGGTATTGACCATCGCCAAAATGGCCCAATCCAAACCCATTTTAAATAGTCCGTTTGTCGCAAGATTTACTCATAAATTGCAAGGAAAAGGCCCCGTATTTGCTTTACCTCTTAATTGGTTGGAACAGCAATTAGGTAAAGAGGACATCACTGTTTCGGACCTGGTCAGAAAAGATAACCAAAAACAAGCCGTTGATCAAGTTTCGGTTAAAAACAGCATCGGTACCTTGCGTTTTATTGGTTCTACCGACTGGCGCAAATTTGTGGAATCCTCAAGTATTGTCGAACAAATATTTCGGAAGGACATAACTGGCACTTACCTCCAATTGGATTTTGCTACGCGCGATCGATACCGACATGTTATTGAATCCATTGCCGCCAATAGCCCTCTTTCTGAAACACAAATCGCTGAGAAAGCTATTGAATTAACACAAAGGCCTGAAATTGCTGCCGAACAATATTTCAGAGAGCGGCATGTAGGTTATTATTTGATAGATAAGGGCTTAGACCAATTGAGAAAAGCATCTAAGATGCGGCTTACGGCAAAACAAAGTCTGACCAGTTTCATGGAGAAGAGGCCTGTTTTTATTTATCTCTCTTTTGTATCGATTCTTACCTTGGCTCTTGGCTTCTGGATGTTTTCCGTCGCATGGGCCTATGGCGACTTTAGCTGGACATTACTTACACTAGTGGCGATTTTATGTATAGCGGGTGGTGCCCAGTTATCTATTTCTTTCTCCAATTGGCTTGCCACCATCTGGATACAACCCAAAATTTTAGCCCGACTCGATTTTTCAAAAGGAATTCCTAGTAAATACCGAAGCCTTGTTACCATTCCAACCATGCTTTCGAGCGAAGATGAGATTGAAGAAAATGTGGAATTGCTAGAAATTCATTTTTTAGCAAACCGGGAAAAAAACTTACACTTCAGTCTATTGACTGATTTTACAGATGCCGATTCCGAAACAAAACCCAAGGATCGGAAGTTGCTTAATTTAATAAGTGAAAAAATCGAACACTTAAACCAGAAATACCACCAGACCGGAGAACCCGATATTTTCTTTCTTTTCCATCGACCGAGATTGTGGAATCCAAAAGAAGGGAAATGGATGGGATACGAAAGGAAAAGAGGAAAACTATCTGCCCTAAATGCCCTGATAAGCGATAATAATAAAAAGAATTTTAGCCAGATCGTCGGCGATTACGGCGTTTTAAAAAATGTGAAATATATAATCACGCTCGATGCTGATACACAGCTTCCGAGGGATGCGGCCTGGAAATTAATTGCGACTATGGCCCATCCTTTAAACAGGGCAGTGTATGATGAAGCTAAAAAGCGGGTGGTACAGGGATATGGAATCTTACAACCCAGAGTGGCTTCCGATTTTCCTAAGGGTAAAACTTCACTCTACCTGCGTCTGCAAGGAGATATGAAAGGAATTGATCCCTATACGCGTGCCTCTTCTGACGTTTATCAAGATATTTTTAAAGAAGGTTCTTTTATTGGAAAGGGTATTTATGATGTAGAGATCTTCGAAAAAGTTGTAGGCGACCGTTTTCCTCAAAATCGCATCCTTAGTCATGACTTATTGGAGGGATGCTATATCCGCTCCGGATTATTAAGTGATGTTGTATTATACGAAAACAATCCTTCCAGTTATGAGGCAGACGTTAAGCGTCATCACCGTTGGATACGTGGAGATTGGCAAATAGCCGCATGGATATTGCCATTTGCGAAAAATAAAAAAGGAGCGTGGGTCAGAAATAATCTTTCTCTTTTATCCCGTTGGAAAATAGTGGACAATCTGCGGAGAAGCTTGTTGCCCATATCACTTTTATTGATTCTAGTCCTTGGCTGGTCTATTTTACCCAAACCGTGGTTTTGGACCCTTGCCGTTACCATTATTATCTTGCTGCCAGTAATGGCCGCAGCGTTCTTACAACTCCTTCGTCGTCCGGAAGATCTGGATTTTAAATCTCATATCTCCGAAGTAGGTAATTCTGTCAAGGAAGTTTTATTGCGTTTTATGTTTGGCATCGCTGTTTTGCCTTATGAAGCGTTTCGTTTTACGGATGCTATTATTCGCACCAATTGGAGAATGATGATCAGCGGTAAAAAACTTCTGGAATGGACGCCATCTGCCACCGCATCCCGTCAATCAAAAAACACGCTTGGGTTCATATACCGCAAGATGTGGATTGGTCCAGTATTGGCTTTTCTTTGTCTAGTATTATTTTTATACTCCAATTCCCCGGCATTTTTTGTTTCTATTCCCATTCTTATTTTATGGTTCCTTTCGCCTGCTATAGCTTGGAGATTGAGTATGACGGAAAAGGAGGAAGCTCCTCAACTTACAAGCACACAAAAGGTGTTTCTTCATAAATCGGCCAGAAAAACCTGGTACTTCTTTGAACATTTTGTCAATGAAGGTGAAAACTGGCTTCCGCCCGATAATTTTCAACAACATCCTAATCCGGTCATCGCTCATCGAACGTCGCCCACTAATATCGGACTCTACTTACTGGCGAATCTTACCGCCTATGATTTTGGATACATTACCATCAAGGACGTGCTTGTAAGGTCAGGCAACACTTTAAAAACCTTACACAAAATGGAACGGTTTAAAGGTCATTTCTATAATTGGTATGACACCCGTGATCTGTCCTTGCTGAGGCCAGCGTATGTCTCCACAGTGGATAGTGGGAATTTGGTCGGACATCTTCTTATCTTGAAACAAGGGATTTTAGCGTTTAAAACTAATCCTATTTTCAATTTTGAGAGTTATAACGGGCTTTTTTCGACGATAGGGATTATAAAGGATTTCTTGAAAGATGAAAAAGATGAACACATAGAAACTATAGAAAACGTTCTGGTTAAAGCTATTCGTGAGAACAGTCATACTTTATCTACAATAAAAAGAAATCTAGATGAGCTTGTTATCTTAAGCGATCAGATTGTAGGATTTGATGAACAGCAAGAAATCGGTCTATGGAAGCATAAATTAAAAAGTCAAATAGAAAACATCCGTGAGGATTTATATATTCAAATTCCTTGGCTGAACCTATTACCGATTCCGGAAGTATTTACTGGTTTATCAAGGTTGAACTTTAACCATTCTTTTCATTCGCTCCAAGAATTAAACGGAGAAGTGAGTGAACAAATTGATCAATACAAATTAGAAGCTAAGGATGAGAAGAACCGCAAGTGGTTGACTGACTTAGAAACTGTTTTAAAGACCACAGCAGATTCCATCCCTCAAAAACTCATTTTTTTAGAAGAAATGGCCGAGCAAATTGAGCAATTGAGTATTGTGGAGTATGATTTTTTACTTGATAAAAACACCAATCATCTTTCGATCGGGTATAATGTAGATGAGTTGCGTAGAGATGATAGCTTTTATGATATGCTCGCTTCAGAAGCGCGAATGGGTATTTTTGTAGGTATTGCACAAGGGATGTTACCTCAAGAAAGTTGGTTCTCCTTAGGCCGTTTACTAACCGATTCAAAAGACGGACCTGTTTTATTGTCTTGGAGTGGATCAATGTTTGAATATTTGATGCCACAATTGGTAATGCCAAGTTATGAAAACACGCTATTGGATGCCACCAACGTTGCCATGGTAAAACGACAGATAGAATATGCTAAAAAGCGTGATGTACCATGGGGTATTTCAGAGTCCGGTTACAACAGTGTGGACACCAGTCTAAATTATCAGTATCAAGCTTTTGGAGTTCCTGGATTAGGTTTGAAACGTGGATTAGAAGAAGATTTAGTGATAGCGCCCTACGCAAGCATGCTGGCTTTAATGGTTACTCCTAAAAATGCAGCATCCAATTTAGAACTATTGGCAGAGCAAGGGTTTGAAGGAGAATATGGTTTTTATGAAGCTATTGATTATACTAAAACACGAGTGCCTCGAAATAAAAAACACGTTGTTATTAATTCGTTCATGGCACACCACCAGGGGATGGGGTTCTTATCCTATGCCTATGTTTTATTAGACAAACCTATGCAAGATCGATTTGCAGCGGAGTTGCGTTTTCAAGCGACTCTTTTGTTGTTGCAGGAGCGCATTCCGAAGAAATCCATTTTTTATGCACACACCGCTAAGCTTACGGATATGCATACAAAGGAAGCACAGGCACAATTGCGAGTTATTAATACCCCAAATACTCCGATTCCGGAACTGCAATTACTGAGTAATGGCAATTATCAGGTGATGGTGACTAATTCAGGTGGCGGCTACAGTCGCTGGAAAGATTTGGCGGTAACCAGATGGCGTGAAGACGCCATTAAAGATGATTATGGAATTTTTTGCTATATAAAAGATGTGAGCAGTGGTAATTATTGGTCTAACACTTACCACCCTACACTTCAGCCCACGAAAAATTATGAGGCCATATTTTCTCAGGGCACCATTGAATTTTATAGAAGGGATTTCGGATTTGAAACTAAAACTCAAATTGTAGTATCTCCTGAAGATGATGTGGAAATAAGAAAAATCAAAATTACTAACCGATCACAAGTTGCCAAAGTCATAGAAGTTACCAGTTATACTGAACTGGTTCTGGCCACCCAAGCGTCGGATGAGGCACATCCTGCTTTCAGTAACCTCTTTGTCCAAACAGATATTATGCCGGAATATAAAGCAATATTTGGCACCAGAAGACCACGTTCGCAAGATGAAGTGCCACCACATTTTTTCCATGTCATGGATGCTTATGGTGGCGAAGTTGAAGATTTCTCTTTTGAAACCGACCGGATGCAATTTATTGGTAGAGGAAGAACATTGGCTAATCCTCAAGCTTTGGATGAAGGCAAGTTAGCCGGGAATCAAGGTGCCGTTTTGGATCCGATTATGTCGACCAAGTGCCGTATTACCATTCCGCCTTATAGCACAGCTACGATTGATTTGATATATGGTATTGGTGAAAGTCGCGTCGAAAGTGAAGCGCTCATGCAAAAATACAGGGATCAGAATCTTAAAAAACGAGCGTTGGATCTATCTTGGACACATAGCCAAGTGTTATTACGACAGATTAATGCTAAAGAAGCAGATGCACAAGTTTTTGGAAGATTGGCCGCGTCGATTATTTATTCAAATCCGTCGCTGCGTGCTAACGAGGACGTGATCAAAAGCAACCATAGAGGACAGTCCGGACTTTGGAGCCATTCAGTTTCGGGGGATCTTCCGATTGTGTTGTTACAAATATTTGATTTGGAAAATCTGGATTTAGTATCACAAATGGTTAAGGCTCATGGGTATTGGCAACTAAAAGGATTGGCTGTAGATCTTGTTATTTGGAATGAAGATCATGGAACCTACCGAAATGAATTACAAGATCAGATCCTTGGAATGATTTCTGCCGTTAATACCTTAACTGGCCACATACCTGGAAAAATATATGTAAAATCAACGGATCAAATATCTGCAGAAGATCGCATATTATTTGAAAGTGTCGCCAAAATAATCATCAGCGACAGAAACGGTCTTTTATCTGAGCAAATACCTGGGCGATA
>JBBSRC010000075.1:0-23109 GCA_038243395.1 Flavobacteriales bacterium
TATTTTAATGAGTTTTGTTTTAGAATAAACCGCTCACAAAGCAAGGCCACAATATTCAACAATCTCATTGTGAAAATGGTGCAAGGAGATAAAATATATCAGAGAGAATTAATAAGCAACTAACTACTGACCTCTATAAAAGAATTCAAAATGGCCATTCACTCAATATCACAGACAAAACTCTTAAATATTTAGCATCTGAAATAAAAATAAACACTTGAAAATTCGTGTATTTCAAAGCATTTCCGAAATTAATGGTTACGATAAATTATTTTTTAAGAGCAAAAACTCCGTAAATTTTTTTTTTGATTGCCGAAAACGACCTTTTTACTATCTCTAAATGTTATAAAATTTATTTAAATTAGGCTGGCAATAGATCAGTAAAAACAACTAACACAGCAAGGTAAATTAAGTATCTTTACACCCTAATTGATCGAAGACTATGAATCCTTCTGCGTCTGGCTGGATAAAAAAATTATTAAAGGAAGTTTCCGATGATGAAAGCTTTGTAAATAGAACTCTTGAATTTTTTTATCAAGATCTCAAAATTTGCGGCTTTATCTATGGCAGCAATGTTAAAATTGTGAGTGATGCCGTTCCTAAAAACGACCTTTCAGATGAAGAGTTATGCAAGGCAAATTTAATTCTGTCCTTCTTTTACTTTTATAAACAACACCCTTCCGAAGAAAAATTTATTGATACCGTCATCAGTTTTTACAGTGCGATTACAGTTACTAAACCCTCCATATTTAAGGCAATTTTAGGGAAGAAGAAATCGGCCGCTTTATTGGAGGATATTATCGATAAACGCATCCATATTGATGACAATATTTTCACTAAAAACTTCAATTACTTTATTACCAATGCGCTCTTATTTGTAGACGTCATTGCCTACGAGAAATTTTTAAAGACCAGCAGCGTTTCAGATAAATATTTATTGACCTTTGAAACTGCAATAGAAACCATTGTCATAGAAGTGTTTCAATCCAAGCTTCAAAAAAGCAAGTATGATGATAGCTTGGCTAAATTGTTTAAGGATTCTAAACGCTACCATAACAACGAACCTATGGATTATGGCGATGCCATAGCTACGCTTGACACCAATTTAGAAAAACAATACACCATTGATATTGCCTGTATGGCTTCTTGGACGGATAGAAATATTGATCCGAGTGAAAATAGATTCCTTACTCAGTTTTGTACTCATTTAGATGTAGAGAGGTCAGTTTTATCACAATCTATTTTAGATATCGACATTTTTTATTCGTCCAATGAAAACCGCATTGCCGCTTTAGGCTCAAAGAATTTTGTAAAGAATTTTTATGAAAATTCCACTAAAATGGTCATTAAACTGATCAGTAGAAACAGTAAACGTCTGGTTAAAGAACTCAGAGGAAGTAAAGAACTGATGGTGCTTTTAACAAAATCCACCCAACGTGACCTAACTGACGAAGAATACAAAAAAATCCAGGTTCAGTTATTGGATATTTTCAAATCCATACCCAGTTTAGCAATTTTCATGCTTCCCGGAGGTGCGATTTTATTGCCACTATTTATCAAGTTTATACCAAGGTTATTGCCATCGGCATTTGATGATAACAGAATTGACGATTAACTATTCCAACCATTCCTTAAAATCTTTAACGCGCTCCCTCGCGACAATAACATCTTGTTCACTGTAAGTTTTTAACTTGATTTGCAAACGCGAATTGGTGTAGCTGATCATATCCTTAATCGCATCAACGTTAACGTAAAACTTTCTACTGACTCGAAAAAAAGTCTGGGGTGCTAAATCGGGTTCCAACTGCTCCAAACTGAGGTCTAATAAATAGCTTCTGCCTTCTGAAGTATATAGATATGTGCCTTTGTTTTCACTGTAAAAACATTCAATATCCTCAGTGGATATCAATTTGAGATGTTGTCCCACTTTAACGGAAAATCGCTTTTTGTAGCTTCTATCCAAAGGGTTGACTAACATGCTTCTTATTTGATCAAAATCAATAATTACGGATTTTTGGGAAGGTATTCGTGTTTTAAATTTTGCAACTGACTTTGCTAAATCTTCTTCATCAATGGGTTTTAATAAGTAATCAATACTATTGAGTTTAAAGGCTTGCAGTGCATATTCATCATAGGCCGTGGTAAAAATAACTGCAGAATTAACATTCAAAGCCTCGAAAATTTCAAAAGACAGTCCATCGCTCAATTGAATATCTAAAAAAATTAAATCAGGATGTGGATTCTCTGTAAACCAGGCTATGGATTCTTCCACCGAATGCAACATGGTACGCGCTTCTATTTGCAGATTAGCTAACATGCGTTGCAATCGACGGGCGGAAGGTTTTTCGTCTTCTATGATGATTACGTTCATTTATCTATTTTAAATTTAGAATTCAAACTGCCAACTATTACTCCCATTTATTTTTTCGCTCTTTTTCCATAAATTCTTTAATCTTTCTTTCTTCCCAATTCTTTCCTAAGATCAGGTAGGGCATAAAAACAGATAGTCCGTGAGCGAAAAGACCAATTCCCCAGAAAATGAGCGTGAAGAAATTTCGCCACTGAAAATAGCTTTCACCGGGATCTAATTGTTGAATATTGATTACTACAACAATCAAATTAATGACCACATAAACCAATAAATGACTGTAGAATCCAGTTATTTTTTTGACTCGGTTCTTGGCTCTTTCGTAGCGTTCCTGTTCAAAATGATTTGGTTCCATTAGTTCCATGTTTTCTTCTGTTGATCTTTTTCTAAGATTTGCCTAATTTTTCTTTCCTCCCAGTCCTTTGCATAAAATACGCCAAAAGCATGAAAGATAACACCCATTCCCACCCCATCAGCGGGAACCAAAACCATTGATTGTTCCAAGAGGTTTTGTAATTGATAAATATTAAAAACATTATAACTACGATATAAGAAACTAAGTTCCCAAAAAAGCCTTTGATAGCTTCTACTTTTTTTGTGGCGCGACGATAGGCATCTTGCTCACTATACAGATGTTTTGTTTCCATGATTGAAATTTGTTTTGTCAGGATAGGTATTTTAACTTTAAAGAATACTTCAGAATTTTCAATCAAAACATTCCGTTGGGTAAGAATACCATATCTGTTGACTATATTTTGAAGCCCTACTCCTTTTCTCGTTTGAAGGACTTCTTTTTTTTGTAAATTATTCTGCACTGCTAAATAATTGTTTTCAACCGTAATTTTGATGTGCAAGGGTTTCGATTCACTAACCACATTGTGCTTGACGGTGTTTTCCAAAAGCAGCTGTAAGGACAGAGGTACCACTTTAGCTTCCGGATTGTCAAAATACTCTGGGATTTCAAAATTAATACTGTTTTCAAAGCGCATTTTAAGGAGATTCATATAGGTTTTTGCAAACTCCAATTCTTCCGCAACGGTAACCAGTTCCTTGTCTTTTTGTTCTAAAACATATCGGTATATTTTTGACAACGAAACCGTAAAACGTTGTGCACTATCAGGATTTTCTTCTATCAAAGAAGTCAACACATTCAAACTATTAAACAAAAAATGAGGATCGACCTGGCTCTTCAGACTCTCAAATTGGGCACTAGCAGTACTGGCTATGACCTTTTGCTCTTTTATTTTATTCTTTTGATATTCATTATAAAAATAAATAAAGTGGTAAATAATGACGATCGTGAGGGTGATCCAAAGGCCAAATTGGTAATTTTTAAAACTATCGTTTTCAATGAAGGTCACAAAACTTTGATCTTGATAGACCATTGCGGTAAATAAACGGAGTAGAAAAAGACCAATAATCGTGATGATTACAGAAATTGCCAAACCAGTGATAATTCTTTTGACAGGCTCCTTCTTTTTCCAGTTGTTCCTTGCCCAAAAATCAAAAAAGGTCATGTTTGAATAGGCAAGCACAAAAGCATATAATTGGTAGAAAATGAAATCTGCTAAAAACTCATTGCTGTTTTCATAATTAAATCCTCCAGACATCAGATTCCCGATCACATAGACAATCAGGCCTAAGATAAAAGTGGCAACAAGATTTTTATTAGGTTTGGTCATGAGATACTTTCAATGGTTATTCTTTACAAGACTCTAATACTTCTTGAGCGTGTTCACGCCCCCAATTTGGATAAAAAGCAATTTCAGGTTTAAAGTTAGCAAAAAGCTCCATCGCTTTTTCCACATCTTTACAAAACGGTTTAATGTCCTGGCCAAAATAGCGAGCACTTCCCATATTCCATTCTGCTCTGCTGAATACTACCATTGGATTGTTGGGCGCCAAAGCATAGGCTTTATTATAAAGATCTGTTATTTTTGCAGCATATTTCATTCCATAGGTCATGCCATCAAATGCTACCCAATTGGTTAAAATCTGTGCTTGCATGACCAATAAATCCGCATTATTTTTTTCAAGGACCATGGCATCATTAAGATGATTTTGTGCTTTATCTAATTGCGCTTTTACTTTATCTGCATCTTTTTCCTCCCATGTTTTTAAACTGTTGAGTTGCGCGAGGTAGTAATTTGGTAGCCATTCATTAGGTTCAGCAGCTGCAATACGTTCAAAAAGTTGTTCGGCTTCAGTCCAATTATTGTCTTGCCAGAGGTCAAGTGCTTTTTGCATTCCTTGCTCGTAATTAGTCTGTGCCGATAAAACGCCGGTCACGAATAGGACGCTAATGATAATTAAGTGTTTCATAAGGTTGTCATCTAAAAGTTAATAAAAATTTATAGGTCAAATATCTATCTACCATTCAGATTTCAAAATTTTTTTATACTCAACTGTCAATTGATAAGGATGAACTGTAAAACCACCGCAAAACGTTCGAAATCGGCATCAGTAAATGAGAATCATCGATCAACTCACCAAATAGTTCTATTTAAAACATCAGTTCAATATGAAATTATTCAGCGTTTATTAACAAGAAGTATTACGAAAAAATTGACAGAAAACTCCATTGACTCCATTTTTCATAAATATTTAAGAATAGTATAAGATAGTATTGCATTTATAATTTAAAAAAGTATATTGTTGTACTCGATTTCTAGAATAAAACATGCTAAACTCGTACAAGACAAAAAATATCCTGTCGGTTACGTAAAGTTTAAACCTAACTTATTAAAAGACATTATATTGAAAGAACAACATCATAAATGGTATTCGCCAACGCTCAGCAAAGACATCGAAATGCTGGTATTTGGGCATTCCGGCTACCCAGTCATCCTTTTCCCTACTACCATGGGCAAACACAATGAATGTAAAGACATGAAACTTGTGGAATCCGTAAGATGGTTTGTTGAACAAGGTAAAGTCCAAATTTACTGTCCAGATGGGATCAATGAGCTGAGCTGGTACAACAAAAAAATTCATCCATCGCAACGCGCCAGAAACCATGAGTGGTACGATCAATTTATATTGAATGAAGTGGTCAACCCTATTTGTAAAGAAAAAGGTCTGCCCAAAGTAGCTGTTGCTGGGCCTAGTTTTGGAGGGTACCAAGCTTCAAATTTCGCATTTAAACATCCGGAAAAAGTCAGCCATATGTTCAGCATGAGTGGTGCGTTTGACATCAAATCGTTTGTGGGGAATCATTACGATGACAACGTTTTTTTCAACAACCCCATCGACTTCCTTCCGGGCAGCAATCATCCAGATTTATGGAAAATGAAAATCATTCTTGGTGTTGGCGAATGGGACATTTGTTTGGATGCTAATGACAAAATGGCCCAAATACTGAACGACAAAAACATTCCGTTTTGGTATGACATTCGCAAATGGGCAAAGCATGATTGGCCCCTATGGCGCCAAATGTTTCCAGAATATCTATCAAAACTATAAGCAACTAACAGTGACAACAAAAACAACTATTAAATAAATTTCCTCTCGGGTCTGCAAATAGGCAAGCTCTCGGAAATGACAAAAAACTGATTATGAAAAAAATAGGCATTTTATTCGGGCAAGAAAATACGTTCCCGCAAGCATTCATTGACCGCGTCAACGAGAAAAACGTAAAAGGCATCCGGGCTGAAGCAGTTTCGATTGATATGGTTGAACAAGCCAAACCCACAGATTATGCGGTTATTATCGACCGAATTTCTCAAGATGTTCCATTCTACCGCGCATACTTAAAAAATGCAGCCATCTCAGGAACTGCAGTAATCAATAATCCATTCTGGTGGAGTGCTGATGAAAAGTTCTTCAACAACGCTTTGGCAGAAAAAGTTGGGGTTCCCGTACCAAAAACCTTTATTTTACCAACCTCACATCGTCCGCCAGACACTACTGAAAACTCATTCCGAAATATGAAATTTCCATTCGCTTGGGAGCACATGTTTGATACTATTGGCTTTCCTGCCTATATGAAACCGCATGATGGTGGTGGCTGGAAAAGTGTATACCGTGTAGAAAATCCAGAAGATTTATGGAAAAAGCATGGCGAAACAGAAAACTTAGTCATGATGCTGCAAGAAGAAATTAATTTTACGGAGTACTTTAGATGTTATGTCTTGAATACTGACAATGTTCATATAATGCAGTATGAACCACGAAATCCACACCACTTACGCTATGTCATTGATGGCCCACCAGTAAAGCAAGAAATTCTGGACTTGGTCAAAAATTATTCTATCCGATTGAATAAAGCATTAGGCTACGACTTTAACACCGTAGAATTTGCGATTCGTGACGGTATCCCTTATGCAATCGATTTCTGTAATCCAGCACCAGATGCCGACATCAATTCTGTAGGTCAGGAAAATTTTGATTGGATTGTCGAAAATGCTGCCAACATGGCGATTGATAAAGCAAAGCAATACAAAAAAGATAAAATGAACCTTACTTGGGGAACATTTGTTAAGGATCAGATTACCGGAAAAAAGACCGTTTTCAAATAAAAACTCATAAACCTTTCAGTCTTAAGTATTGGGATTGAAAGGTTTTATAACCAACTCGATTTTATGAAATTCACAATAGGTATTGAAGAAGAGTATCAGGTCATATGCCCAACAACGCGAGAACTGGTATCACATGATCAATTAATTGTTACCGAAGCTGCAAAACTTTTAAATGAGCAGGTGAAAGCAGAAATGCACCAAGCCGTTGTAGAAGTTGGCACGAATATATGTAATGATATTACGGAGGCCAGAAGAGAGCTTGTCCATTTGAGGCGATCCATCTCAGAAATTGCTAAAGAGTTAGGTCATAAAATTGGAGCTGCCGGCACACATCCTTTTACCAAATGGGAGACACAATTGATCACTCCAAATCCGCGTTACGATGAAATTGTTAACGAGCTACAAGATACTGCGCGCTCCAATTTAATTTTTGGCCTGCACGTCCATGTGGGCATTGCCGACAAACAATTGGCGCTGCATTTGACCAATGCCATGCGTTATTTTTTACCACATTTGTATGCTTTATCAACCAACTCTCCTTTTTGGGAAGGTAGAAATACAGGATTCAAATCTTTTAGATCTAAAGTGTTTGACAAGTTTCCAAGAACCGGAATCCCTGGGATATTTCAAACCGTGGCAGAATATGAACACTATATTGATATTTTAATCAAAACGAAATGTATTGATAATCCTAAGAAAATATGGTGGGACATCCGCATTCATCCCTTTTTTCCAACCTTGGAAGTGCGTATCTGTGACGTGCCGATGACCATTGAAGAAACTCTTAGTATTACAGCATTAATTCAGGCTCTTGTTGCGAAACTTTACAAGCTAAGGACACAGAACCTTAACTTCATGCTCTATCATCGCGCCCTGATTAATGAGAATAAATGGCGTGCAAGTAGATACGGAATAGATGGCAGTATGATCGACTTTGGCAAGGAATGTGAAGTACCTACCAAAGATTTAATGATTGAATTACTTGATTTTGTGGAAGATGTTGTGGACGAGCTCGGTTCAAGAAATGAAATAGAGCACATCAAAACCATGCTAATAAATGGCACAGGAGCTGACCGACAGCTTGCCATATATGAAGAAACCAAGGATTTGATTAAAGTGGTGGATTACATTACAGAACAAACCATTTTAGGAACCTAGAAGAATTCAGATGCTAAAAGAAAAATTTAAAGTAGCCATTCTCGATATGAATAATAACCAGGCCAATCAAGGTTTACGTTGTATTGCTGATATCGTGGGTGGCTTTGAAGATGAAGTAGATTTTAAAATATTTAATGTTAGAGGCGCCCTTGAATTGCCAGACGCATCTTATGACATCTACATTTCCAGCGGCGGTCCTGACAGCCCGCTGGAAGATGGTCCTTGGCGTATTCCATACCTTAATTTAGTGCAGGAACTTTGGGATTTCAACAAATCCTCCCAGCATCAGAAGAAATACATGTTCCTTATTTGTTATTCATTTCAGGTCGTGTGCGATTACTTCAAATTAGGAGAAATGAGACCAAGACGCAGCACCTCTTTTGGGGTTTTGCCTATTCATAAAACCAAAAAAGGATTAAAAGATCCACTTTTAGCTGGGCTTGACGATCCGTTTTACGCTGTAGATTCGCGAGATTGGCAATTGGTACAGCCACGATTAAACGTTTTTAAAGAACAAGGTGCATCCATTTTAAGTTTAGAGAAAATGCGAAGCCATGTGAGTTATGAACGTGCCATTATGGCGGTTCGCTTCTCAAAAGAATTCGTCGGCACGCAATTTCATCCTGAAGCTGACCCAATCGGAATGCGAGCACATTTTCTGGCAGATGCTAATAAACATAAGGTCATCGCGAATTTTGGAGAAGAAAAGTACGACGATATGATGGATAAAATGGACGATCCAGATAAAATTCTCCGAACCCATAAAATTATACTTCCCAACTTTATTCAGAGCGCCATGAAACAATTGTCCGCACACCTAATCTCTTAAATTCTATGATTCCCTCCTTACGCAACGCGTTTAACGCTCAATTTACCGAAGAAAAGTACGATGCTCTGATGGCGGACATCAACCAAAAATTTGACTATACGCCAAAATTTAAAATAGCTGAAACCCCTGTATTCATTCCCAAGGAATTAAAAAAACAATTGGTGGAAGCTTGTGAAGATATAATGAAAGTTATTGATCAGCCTAACTTTAAAGAGCTGACCGAGGGAGCGTTTTTTAAAGAAAACATGAAAGTGCCCAATGAGGATGAACATTCTAAATTCATACAATTGGATTTTGGAGTGTGTCTGGATGAACTTGGCGAATTAACTCCCAAATTAATTGAACTGCAAGGTTTTCCGTCGCTTTACCTTTTTCAGGAACTCTTGGGTGGCATCTACCGTAAACATTATGAGGGCATCCCAAAAGATTTCTCTCAACACCTTAACGGACTGACTTCTCAGGAGTATATAGAACTTTTACGTACTGAAATTGTAGGCGACACCAATCCTAAACAAGTGATTCTTTTAGAAATTGAACCTGAAAAACAAGCCACAGCTATTGACTTTTATGCAACAGAAGCTTTATTGGGCATCAAAGTATTATGTATTTCTAAATTGATAAAAAATGGAAAACAATTATTTTATTTAGATGATAACGGCGAAGAAATTCGAATTCTAAAAGTTTATAACCGTATTATTTTTGATGAATTAGACCAGCGCGACGATTTAATTCGGGAATATGATTTTAAAGATGACGTCGACATTGAGTGGATCGGCCATCCGAATTGGTTCTTCAGGATTAGTAAGTACACGATGCCTTTATTAAAAGGCGATTATGTGCCAAAATCCTATTATTTAGACCAACTTGAAACTATTCCAACCGATTTGGAGAATTATGTTCTAAAGCCTTTATATTCTTTTGCTGGTGCGGGCGTTCAGATTCATGTTAACCGTGAGATGATTGATGCTGTTATAGACAAATCCAATTATTTGTTGCAAGAAAAAGTAGCCTATGCTCCTATTATTGAAACTATGGATGAACCTGCAAAATGTGAAATCCGAATGATGTTGCTTCATAATGGTAATACCAACAAAACTCAAATTGTCAGTAATTTAATGCGCTTAAGCAAAGGGGAAATGGTGGGTGTTAAATATAATAAAGACAAAACTTGGGTTGGCGGAAGTACGGGCTTTTTTGAGCCTTAATCTATAATGAATTATGGAACGCTGATGACGCGGATTTTTTATGATTTGCACTGATTCGTTTCTTCTTATTTTTATCCCAAATTATTAGAAATAGTTAGCAGCTATTAAAATCCCGAATTTTAATTAATAATATCCAAGTTATTATTTTTGTATATTACATTTTCAATCTAGAGAGATGATTTCAAAAACCAGTCTAAAACAACAGTTAGAGCATTTACCTGAAGAGTTTACTATTGACGAACTCATGGAACGGCTGATCCTTATTGAAAAAGTTGAAAAGGGCTACCAACAATCAGAATGCGGAGATTATGTTTCTGAATCTGATTTGGATAAGGAAATTGAAAAATGGTTCAAATAAACTGGACGCAACAATCAATTATTGATTTGAAAGATATTTTTGAATACATTTTAAAGGATTCTAAAAATCACGCCAAACTTCAAATTATCAGAATAAAAAAACGAACGGGAATTCTTCATTCTCAAATATATTCTGGTAAAATTGTTCCTGAAATAAACAAACCGCATACTAGACAGCTGCTTGAAGGTAATTATAGAATTATCTATAAAATAGTAAACACATCACGAATTGACATTTTAACCATTTATCATTCCGCAAGAGATCTACAAAATAGAATTATTTAAAAATATTATTTTGCTTGACGGCATTTTTGAAACGCTGATGAAGCGGATTTTTTATAATTTGCACTAATTAGTTTGTTCTTTAGCAGAGATGTATTGGGTTTTACCTTAGTTAAAGATAATAAGTAGCATCTCAAACATTTCTTACCAAAAAATCAGTGAACATCTGCACAGATCAGCGTCATCTGCGTTCTATCGAACCAAAACGAGCTTTTTTGGAACGCTGATGACGCGGATTTTTTATGATTTGCATAGATTAGTTTGTTCTTGTGTAGAAAGTACTTGTGATTTACCCTTAATTTTTTTCCGATTATTAATGGGATCCGATAAAGAACCAACTCAAACATTTCTTACCAAAAAAATCAGCGATAATCTGTACAAATCAGCGTCAGCAGCGTTCTATAGAAACAAGATGAGTTTTTTTTGGAACGCTGATGACGCAGATTGCTTATGATTTGCATTGATCAGTTTGTTCGTGTGTAGAAAGTACTGCGTTGTATCCATAATTTTTTCCAATTATCACAGGATCGTAAAGAAAAATCACAAATAATTCTTACCAAAAAAATCAGTGAGAATCTGCAAAGATCAGCGTCATCAGCGTTCTATCGAATCAAGATGATCTTTTTTGGAACGCTGATTACGCGGATTTTTTATGATTTGCACTGATTAGTTTTGTTTTCTGGCAGAGCGGTATCCCGAGTACTCACTTATTTAAAGATAATAAGTAGCACCTCAAACATTTCTTACCAAAAAAATCAGCAGTAATCTGTACAAATCAGCATCATCAGCGTTCTATAATGATCACAAACTCCTATCCGGAGACGGAATACTCGCATGAAAATCTGAAACGATACGTTTCGTGTACTTATCCAGCAACTCCAAAACCCTTTCACTGCTGTCTGACACCACAATCATTCCAATGTGCCATTTTTTATCCATGCGCCAAACAATTTCAGGATCGTTAAAACTGGAGGTATCAGGATGCTCAAATTTACTTAACGACACTATAATACCCGCGTATTGATTTTTGACGGGAGGCAGTGTATATATTTCTTTTCTTAAAACTTTTGATTCGATCCGCGCCCATTCTCCCCAAAGATTGATACCAGAGGCAATTTCAACCATCTCAGCTAAATTAGCGCCACCGACTCTAGAAGAAGTTTCTAGAAAGAACAACTCTCCCGTTTCTTTAGATGCTATAAACTCGGTGTGCGAAGCCCCCGATTGCATGCCAAAAGTTCTCATGACGTCGGCGTTCATCCGGATAAGGTCTTTTTCCATCTTACTACCTATTTTACAGGTTGCAGATCGAAACACACCACCGCCATGCGCCACATCAAGAGGCGTATCCAAATATTTACTGGCTCGGGCAAAGACCACTTTACGATCAACGGTTAAGCCATCCACATGGTACACATCACCGGGTGCGAACTTTTCAATCAAGTAATTGTCACGCTCGTCCTGAAGTGCGTTAACTATCTGCCATAACTCTTCCCGATAATTTATTTTTTTGATGCCCGTTGCCGAAGCCTCCAAACGCGGTTTCAATAACCATGGTGGACTTACGCGATCTGCATAAGCATTGATGTCTAGGTCATGAAATAGTGCTGTGAATTCTGGCACATTGACGCCTTCAGTTTTTGCTTTCATTCGCATGGCCAATTTATCTCTGAAGTAATGGGACGTCGTTCTTCCCATACCAGGCATTCTGAAATGTTCTCTTAAAAGTGCTACTTTTTCTACGTCAAAATCATCTAAGGCTACAAAACGGTCAAATTTTATAGTTCTGAATTTATAAGCTATGCCTTTAGTAACATCGTTTTGGTCCCAGTTTTCAACATAAAATACATCGTCAATTGCTTCCCAGGGCCACACTTCATGTTCCAACTTCTTTTTGGTCAATAAATAAACATTATTGCCTTCGGCTTTACAGCTTTTTATAAAATCTGCACCTTTATGATACGTCGTAACACATAGAAAATTTAGTGGTCGTTTTGTTGACATGGTTTAATGGAGTTTTATTAGCGAGATATTTTATATCACATACCAAAAATGATTTGAGATATTAAAAAGTGAAGCTATATGTTAGTTATCTAAATATTGATACAAAATACAAATAAACATTTAGTTTTCAGAAATCTGCTTGATATAATTTGTGATCAATTGAATGCCATATCCGCTGGCACCTTTCATTTTGGAATACGGCGAATCGCCAAATGATACTCCGGCAATATCCATGTGTACCCATGCTTTATGATCGTCTGTAAAAGCTTCTAAAAATTTTGCTGCGGTAATTGCACCGGCTATAGGCTTGCCGCTAAAGTTGCGCAAATCGGCAATATCACTGTGCAAATCACTTTCATAATCTGAAAATAAAGGCAATTGCCAAACCCTTTCATTGGTATCAAACCCTATTTTTGAAAGTGTTTGGGCCATTTCTGTATTGTTGGTAAACATTCCAGCTGCTGTGTAGCCTAAGGTCTGTACCACACTTCCCGTTAAGGTGGCGAGATCAATTACTTGTTTAGGTTGGAATACGTTTATAATATAACTCAAACCATCTGCCAAAACCAAGCGCCCTTCGGCATCGGTATCAATAATTTCAATGGTTTTACCCGAATAACTATCGATAACATCGCCAGGGCGGTAACTATTCATATCCACAGCGTTTTCTGCGGAAGCGACTACACCAATAATATTCACATTGAGTTTCAATTTTGCCGCTAATTCGACGACACCCAACACGACAGCTGCGCCCCCCATATCGCTTTTCATATAGTGCAAATTGGTAGAGGGTTTTATCGACAAACCTCCGGTATCAAAGGTAATGCCCTTGCCCACCAGTCCAATATCAACAGTGCCATCTTGTTTAGGCATATATTCCGTGACGATGACCACCGGCGGATTGACACTGCCCTGCCCCACGGCCAAAACTGCACCAAAGCCTTGTTTCTTTAACTCATCCTGGTCTAACACCGTACATTTATAATTTGCATCCTTAGCTGAATCTTGAGCCCATTGTCCTAAAAATTCTGGTGTTTTTTGATTGGCTGGCGCATCAACTAAAGTTTTGATCCGATTGATGGTCTCGCCAATGGCTTTTGCTTCTTCAAGGATATCGGTAATATCTTTTGCACTGACCACATCAAAAGTGACGGTGTCATTGTTCTCTTTTTTGGTTTTAAAAGTCCCCATGTCGTAAGCCGACATTTCGAGTCCGATGACCGCTTTTTGAAGTTCTGCCTCAGAAAGCCCTTCCGCTATGATTTGTACGGGCTTTTTCCAATATTTTTTATAATCAAAGCTTAACTTTCGAAAAGCTTCATCGATCTTAACAGCATCCTTTTCCTCTCCAAGACCTAAAAGGTATACGCGATTCCCTTCGGCTCCGTAAAGCATTTGAACGGTTGAAAATTTGCCATTAAAATCTGGCTCTTTGACCGTAATATATTGTTGCAGATGCGCCAATTGATCCTTACGACAAGGAACAATGACATCTTGATGGTTATTAACTTTTGAAACTTGTTTAAAAATCATAGTACTTAATTAAAAATAGAGCCATTTCACGGCTTTCGGAAACTCATGTCTCCAGTATACTTCGGCATGAACGCCAATTTCATTGATTGAAAAACGGAAATCTATCTCGTGATTCTCTACCATCTTTGCTCTAAAAATAGCCTCCAGCCTTTTGGCATTTGGCAAATGGTCTTCACTTTCCATACCGCCTGAATACAGATAGATTTTTGATTTATGTAAGGGATGAAACGACTCTGTTTGATTAAAAATCTTTTTTGCAATCCATAGACTTGGTGAGAAAATCATCATTTTTCCAAACACGCCTGGATTTGATAATCCTGCATATAAACTGATCAGACCGCCCAGAGAACTCCCTCCGATGCCTGTATTTTCAAAATCGGTAAGCGTTCTGTAATTCTTATTGATGTAGGGAATCAGTTTTTCTATCATAAACTGAATGTAGAAATTACCCTTTCCTTCGCCATAACGTGGATGATAATAAGGCAGATATTCATTGATACGCTCATTATCGCCATGATCAATTGCGATAATGATCAGATCACTAAAACCTTCCTGCGCCAATTTCTCCATCGATTTATCGATAGCCCAATCTCCGTAAGGCGCCATAGGGTCAAACAAATTCTGTCCATCCTGCAAATAAAGCACGGGATAGTGCTTATCTGTCTCGTAGTAATCATGCGGTAGTAAGGCTGAAATTTTGCGAGTAGCCTGCAACTGCGGAATTTCATACGCTTCTTCAAGAACCTTTATAATGGGTCTAAACTCCGTCACTGTCATTCAAAATAAATTAGTAGAACGAAAATACATTTTTATGGATTTATAAAACAATAAATTGTGATTATATGTTAATAAAGAGATGCTGAATTTGATATATAAACTTTCAAAACCTATAATCAAATACTTCAAGGACCTTTTCTCTGTTTATCCATAAATTTAATCTGTATAATGTTTCTAAAAAATCTTTAGCATAAGCACCTGCGATTGCAATGGAAAAGGGGTTCTATGGTTGTTTACAATACTATGAATTAGAGACCAAACTGTTTAATCTTGGGTGATATAAAATGTTGAGCGATATAAATCAAGTAATACCTTGTTGGGCAAGTTTTGAATATGAGCGCGAGTAGGATAATGAAGATAGATTAAGTTATGTATTGGAATATTGTAGGAAAGACACTATGTTAGTGGGTAGTAAACTATATGTTATATACAATATATACATCATAGATATGGTCTTTGGATATATATATATATATCTATGTTAGCCACAATTATAAAAAAATTCAGGCTTAAAATAAAAATTGTTACAAAAGACCAAATTGGTCGTCTTATTTGTAAACTAAAAAAGGAATTATATTTATGAACAAACTAATTACAACTATCTTAATCTTATTTACAATATTAAGCCACGCAAAAAAAAAGACAACTGAAAAGATTGAAATTCCGTTCACTCAAACCTCAAACGGACATATAATAATTCCAGCAAAAATCAACGGAATTGAAGGAAATTTTATTTTCGACACAGGAGCCGGAATAAATTTATTGACCAAGAAATTTGCGGACAAAGTAACCGACCTGGAAAAAACACATCATTTCTATACAGGACATCGAGCAACTGGCGAAGAGATACAATCCGATTTATGGAATTCCAAATCTTTAGAAATTGGGAATTTTAAAGTAGATAAAGAAATATTTGCGGTTTACGACATTGATTTTCCTCTCGACGGTTTAATTTCATTGACACCTTTTAAGGACAAACCTATTACAATTGATTTTAAGAATAAAATATTGAGTATAGAAACGGAAAATTCTTTGAGCCAACTTATTGCGGAGAAAGATTTTGAGATGCCAATTCAAATTAACAATGACCGAGAAATTAGAATCGGAATAGCCACCACAATCAAACTAAACGATACTCTAACGTTAAATGTAAGTTTAGATAGCGGTGCAGGATTTAATGTTTTTAGATTTAGTTCAAGATATATGGAAAATCTTGGAGTTGAAATAAATAAAATTAAGAGTGAATTTAAACCAAGTATGTTCAAACCAGAAGAAGGAAATGAATATTATTATACAACGTTGTCAAAATTAACTGACATAAATAATAACGTTTCTGTAAAAGATTTTAAGGTAACATTTATTGAAGGATTGATACACGAAGGAATTATGGGAATAAATTGGATTGGTCAGAAAATTACGGTTGACATTCCAAATAAAAGAATAATCGTGCAAAAATAACTGTGGCTAATAACTAAGCATTCGTGTGGTCGGTACGACCCAACATGAATGCCGTGTTGACTGAACCGGTGTTGGTCGGTTTGCCTACTATGGGGATTGATTGGATTTAATATGGATTTTTAGCAGTTGGTTTTTCCAGTTTGGGTGTATTTGCTTCCCTTACTATTGCAGATTAGAAGCACAAGATAGGTTTTGTAGTTCCTCTTCTCTGGTTTTCAAGATTTTTACGTAGCTTTCTTCATTTTTGACCATAGATATCCTGTTACGCATGACTTGCGTTTTTTTTATATAGGTCTTTTTATTTGATTATTGATCTGCTCCAGCCAGTGGTCTGGTGGTCCGCGAGCGGTAAAAGTCGCAACGGTAATAAGGTTTCCTTTTTTGCATATTGGACATTTTCGGTGCATCAATGGCTCTTTCTCCGCAGGCTTTGGCATTCCCAGGTCTTTCTGGAGTTGTGGGATTATAGTTCTCTTGTGATAACTGCTCAAAATACCATAATGCCTGATCCGTGTAAATCCCTTGGGCAGGATATGTAGTGCGAACCGTCTGATGAACTCAGCATCGGGCAGCTCAAGCACAGACTTTTTTCCCCCATGCCGATAATCCTTTACCATAAACCGTACGCCCCCATCTTCTTGGCTTTTTATCCGATGGTTACTGATTGCGATCTTGTGGGTATAGCGACCCAAGTATTCTATGATCTTCGAAGGCCCCAAAAATGGACGCTTGCAATAGACCACCCAATTATGTTGGAACAGACTTTGGTAAAAAGAAGAAGATTGCTGTTTTCCCTGCTCTTTGCGTAGCCCAGCCACAAATCGAGCCCTAAAGACCTTGCTCATTCCTTTTACCGGGAACAAGTACTTTCCTTTGCTTTTGGTGTTTTTCCATTTGCCAGATTTGGTTATACCACCTCCAGGAACAATGCAGTGCAGGTGTGGGTGCAGTGACAGGTTCTGCCCCCAGGTGTGCAGAATGGCGATCATTCCCATCTTGGCGCCCAAAAACTTGGGATTACCGCCAAAATCTCGGATAATGCCCCAAGCTGTTTTGAACAGAAGACTGTACACCAACTTTGGCTCGTACAGGCATAACCGGTTCAACTCCGCGGGCATGGTAAAGACCACATGGAAGTAAGGGACCTTCAACAGATCAGCCTCTCTGGCCCGGATCCATTCCTCCTTTTTATGGCCCTGACACTTGGGACAGTGACGATTGCGACAACTGTCATAACTAAGGTGCAACTTACCGCAGGTCGGATTGTCACAACGATCGATGTGACCGCCCAAGGCCGAGGTGCGACATTTGCGCAACGCGTGCAGGGTGCGTTCTTGCCAGCTATTGGCACAATAACCGACAAGATGTTCCCTGTTTCGCTCCAAGATATGGGCTACCTCATGAACGGGATTGGACATCCCCATAAAGCCTGTCCAATGGACTGAACGGCTAATGCCTACCCGATTGTGCCACATGGAGGTAGATATGGGTAGTCTGGATATCTGCATGTCCCAAAAGATCCTTCACGCTCATAATGTCCAGGCCCATTTCCAGCAAATGCGTGGCATAACTGTGCCGTAGGATATGGGCGGTAATCTCCTTCTGGATACCACTGTGCTTACGGGCTTCACGAACGATCCACTGCACGCCCTGAGAAGAAATCTGGCTCGGTCTGCCTGACTTGTCATTGCCTGTAAAACACCACGTGTCCGGGTTTTCTGCAAGAAAATATCTCTTTAGGCCACGGACCTGCATTTTGGACAAGGGAACATACCGATCCTTACGCCCTTTTCCCTGGCGCACGTGCAACAGCATCCTGTCAAAATCCAGGTCCTTGCGCTGTAGGTTGCACAGTTCAAAATTGCGAACTCCACAGCCGTAAAGCATTGCAAGCACCAATCGGTGCTTGAGCAGTTTTGGGGTGCGCAGCAGCTGTTCCACTTCTTTATAACTCAAGACCACAGGAAGCTTCTTGGGACGCTCAATGCTCGGGAGTACCACATGCATCTGTTTCATCCCAAAAACACGATAGGCATAGCGCAGACAATAAACGGTATGTTTGAAAAAACTATCCGATGGGGTCTTGTGCTGTGATTTTAGAAAATGGAGATAGTCTAGCACCTGTTCCTTGTCAAGGTCAAGTGGGCTACAGTTAAAGTGAAGGGCAACATGTGCCAAACATCGCGCATAATTGGTGAGAGTGCTCTGGTTTTTACCGGAGAGTTCAACGGAACGCTTTAGTTTGTGATAAAGCGTTGAAAATTCTGGAACAGAAATAATGGCCCTTTCAATAAGGGTTTTACTTTTTTTTCATAACTTTCAATATTATATATTCAACAGTACTTAAAGGTAGTGAATTGTGGATTAACCACTTGAAGCTACCTTTAGGTTGAGTTCAACAATCGCTATAAGTAATTGATTTTTTCATCTAATTCTGAAGATTCTAACGGATTTTCAGTTTGGTGTGTGCTTACAAAGTTAAGTGCTAACCCAAACAACTACTCATCGCCGAGACCGCTACTATTTCTTTTATTAAAAGCACTTTCAATAAACTAAGACCTTAAGTAAATAAATTAAAAAGCTTTGATCTATCGCCTAAGGCAGGAAGACAACAATTATATGGACAGACGATGAACGCAAAAGACATTCAGATAAAAGTAGTCAAGACGTACCTTAAGCCTACATTAAATAGTCAGGTTTACAAGACATCTGGGCAGACTTGGTGGAAAAACATGGGTGTCTTTTTTACTGTAATTAATCTCCAAAATTTTTCATGGAACAATAAAGACAATAGTGACTTCTGCTTTAACATTGGACTAGCATTACCTGACCATATAAAAGATCCTGCAAAGAAAAAACTTACCTATAATGACATCTTCTCCCATAAAAGGGACTGCTATTTCGTGCCGATTAGCAGACTCGAACATAAGTATAAAAATAATACAGGTTACCAATTAACGGCTGACACAAACGTCCAAGAGTTTATCGAGGAGATGCGAAAAGACTTTGAAAAATGTATTCTACCTCTTCTTGACGACTTGAAAACGCTCAAAGACTGGGCTTCGTTTCATGAAAAATTTCTAAGAGGAGAATTAGTGAAAAAATATCTCAACGAAAATTACCCTCAATCAAGTTGATGTTCCAAAATTTCCTAAAATAAAGCATTCCTTTCAACTTCCTTAATTATATAGGGCTTGTTTGTATCAACATCCTATTTATACAAATCCCTGCTCACTGAATGAGCCGCAAATTCCTTGTTGGATAACTTGTGGCTTTATAAATTACGCCTACATTAGAAAAGGAATTGCCGAGATCCAAGTTTCTCATAAATTAATGCCTTTCCTGGTGGAGCACTCCAGCCAATATACAGCGTATTCCTTGCACGTTGCAATGTCTCTAAAAAGTTAATGGTCACAACGTATGTACGAGCTTTGCCAAAAATGGCAGGGAACAGACGGCTTCAGAATGTCAGTTAAGGACCTTCGTAAAGCTTTTATCTTAGAAGATAAATACAATCGCTATGCGCTGCTAAATGAGCGTGTTCTTCAAGTAGCAAGAAGAGAACTTAAAGAACTATATGACCTTGGACAATGCGATGTGTATTTTGAATTTACGGAAGAGCGAAACGGCAGAACCGTTGAAATGCTGCGTTTCAAATTATTCCGTAAAAATTCCATGAATGCAAAAACCACGAATGATCTACTTTTGGAATTGATTCCCATTTTTCAATCCATGTATGAAACCAATAGCAAACCAAAGAATGACAGTTTCATAAAAAAAGTAATACTCCAGCTGCAGAAATATCCGAATCTCATAGAACCGCTAAACAAGCGAATCAAAGAAATACTATCGGATGGAATGAAGAATGACACTCCACGATATATCCGCTTTATTTTAAATGAGGATATTATTGCATATAATCCCAAAACTACAAAAGCTAAAAAGGACATTTCGAAATCTAAGGAAGAAGAGCCGGAGGTTCCAGATCCAATGATTGAAATTTTGAAATTGAGTAAAAGTTTGAGTAACACAAAATAAATATATTATGAAAGCATTTCTAAATCATATAAATATTTTTGAGAAGTTCAACGGTTAAATTGAATATGATACACGGATTCCTGCAGCGGCGGAATATCAAATAAGATTGCTAAAAAATTAAGGTAATCTATCAATTGCTTTAAGTATTAGTGCTAGAAAATAATATATTAATCCTTATGGAAACAAGAGCATAATTGAATTATTAAAAGGTAATCTATTGTAGGTAAGACAATCATATATTCAATTTTTAATATATATTTAAGAAAATAAGGTATCTGAGTATTTAATATGAAAAAAATTTACCACTTTTCTAAAATTGGCATTTATTTTATAGCATTTTTGACTCTTTTACAATGCCAAAAAGATGATTTGAGCAATGACCACCAGAAACGCATTGAAACAGTTAGTTTTACTGAAGCAATAGCGATTTTGAATTCTTATGATTTATCAAACTCTAAGAAAACTACTGATGAAGAGCTGTTTATTGTACCTGATCCAAGAGGAATTTATCAGGAACAACTAATTAATAGTGATGAATTATTAACAATAATTCCTGCAAAAAACAAATATGAAAATGTACACAGTCGTATCATATTCTTAAAAATAAATGGCACCATAAAGCACTTGGTTTTTAATACAGTTAAAGACACAAGATCTGGAACAACAGATTTTTCTGGAAAAATTTATTTGACTACGTTAGAAGGTAATTATATCAATGCCTATAAGATAGATGATGGTATTCCGGTTATAAGATATAAAAAACCAAAAATTCTACCAGAAAATGTACAAGCAAGAGGTGAAGATGACTGCTATGGTATTACTTGTGGTATGGAAGGTGAAGAAGTTTATACTGAAGGACCTCGTAAAAAAGGTTCAGGTTGGGGAAATGAAGAGGAAGAAGATTGGTTTGATGATACGAGTGGTTGGAACTATGGAGAAGGCGAGTCTGGAGTTGATGGTGGAGGTGGAAGCTCCTCACCAAATGTTCGGGTGGATGATCATAAGATTGATGCCTCAGGTCTTACAGGAAATGCAGCATGTGTTTATAATAAAATGGTTGATGGAAACAATAATATTAATTGGATTCTCAAAAATTTTAAAGACGGTACTAATCCTTCTGAATTTGATTTAGTATTTGAAATGTTTACGACTTTAAGTAATTCAACAAACGCTTCAACTGTAAAATCTGGATAAACATTTACTATTAAAATTAATGCAAATACTTTATCCAACAGAACTACATTAGGCTTGGCAAGAACTATTATTCATGAAGGAATTCATGCTAGATTAAGAGAATTTGCATCAAGAAAAGAAAGTAATGAAACTAGCTTTCCTGGTGTTTATGATTATTTTAGAAGATATAGTAAAAACTGGGACCACCAACAGATGGCAGATTATTATAGAAGTACAATTGCTCAAGGATTAAAACAATATGATAACGGAAAACACTCTAACCAATTCTATAATGATATGGCTTGGGAAGGTTTAGCCAATATTCCCATTAGTAACACTACTAATCCTAAAGATCAAATACTTACAAATGCTTGGAATGCATTAACTCAATTGAAAAGAGACAGAATTACGTCAGTAATTAAAAATTATGATAAAAATGGAAATAAAACCTGTAATTAATATAATATGAAAAAGCTGATTTTAATAGTAACCTGTATATTCTATTTATCGGGTTATTCCCAATCAAAAAAAACAGATACCATTTATTTTTTTATTAATAAGAATGATACATTAATTTACAAACAACTCTCTACAAAAACAAATCCCTATGAAGGATATGTGATAACAGATGAGAAAAGAATTGTAAAAAAAAAAAAGAGATCTTTTGATATAGATGGGGATGATATTAAATATGATGATTTTGAAGATTATTTTTTCTCTTTTAACCGTAAAAATGACATAATCATTTCTAAATCACATTTAAACACTCTGAATCTCATTAAAGACAGAAGAGAATTCATAGATGTTCTTAACCATTCAGACAAAGTTTGGATAGATTTTATTTTTATTGAACCCACAGAATGTAATAATTTTGTTTTACGGGAGGTCCGTCCTTTAAGATTTGAATAAATACAAACCACAGTCGAGTAGGTAAAGGGGAGTTTTACCCCTAAACCTCTCACAGAACCGTACGTGAACCTCTCGATTCATACGGCTCTTGTTATAAAGTCGATAGAGTCTAAATAGTATCTAGACCAGTTTGTATCCCAATTCCCAATGATAGAACAGATTTGGATATGACTTTGTAATAAACCTAAGCCATTTTACAGCTTTGATCTTGCTTCCCTTGAAGCTTTTGTACTTGTTCAATATCCATCTGATCATCCGATTGTGTAGGTAATAGAACACTGGTTGCAAGCTCCTACGACTTATCTTTCCATAATACTGAATCCAACCGCGAATCTTGGGGTTCAGCAGATTTGCTAAATCCTGTATCCCATGCTGAGTTTTGTTATGGAAAGCAAGCTTACGAAGTTCTCCCGTGATTCTAGCCTTGGACTTTCGGCTCATTTTACAATCAAACTGAAGGAAGCTTCCGCCCTTTTTCAATCTGAACCGTATCGGCTGAAA
>JBBSRC010000076.1:0-22675 GCA_038243395.1 Flavobacteriales bacterium
ATGAAAAAAATTCAGAAGGCGGTCATTATACTTGTACTTTTTTTAATCTGCATTCCGTCTTTTGGACAGGACATCGCCAAACTGGATTTAATAAATCTTCCTAATTTACCTTCAGAAAATGCCCAGACCGAATCGCTCGGTTATGCGGGAATGTTAGGCGGAGCTCATAATGGGGTTGTGATAGCGGCTGGCGGTGCCAATTTTCCCGAAGGCATGCCTTGGAAGGGCGGTAATAAGGTTTGGAGCGACGCCATTTACATTTTTGAAAATGGCCAATGGCGGATTTCCAAAACAACATTGCCAATTCCTTTAGGCTATTCGGCATCGGTATCAACTGATTCTGGAATATTAGTAATGGGTGGTAATAATGAGTCACTTACGAGTAATGCTGTTTGGCTTATCTCCTATAATCTGGCCACGAAAGAGGTTGAGATCACGGAATATCCTAAACTTCCTGAGCCCTTGGCATTTTCATCCGCAGAAATAGCGGACGGATTTGTCTATCTGATTGGCGGATCGGATGGTAAACAGAGCACGAATTCATTTTACAGATTGGCCTTAAAGAATGGCAAAAACTGGGAGCAATTAGCTGATTTTCCTGGGCTTCCCAGAGCGCTTCATACGACGGCAGTTCAGGAAACACAAACCAATCAAAAGTTATTCGTGATTGGCGGACGCAATGAAGTGGCGGGACAAAAGTCTGAAACCTTAACTAATTATCTGACCTATGATTTTAAAAAACAAATTTGGAACGATGAAGGCGATTTGCTCATAGAGGGCAGTACTCGAGTATTGATGGGGGCTTCAGCAGAAGTAATGGGTTCCATGCACATTATGGTTTATGGTGGGAGTGACGCGTTGCTTTTTGATGAATTGGAAACGATCTCCTTAGATTTGGGTAAAGGATCAAATGATACAGCGGCAAGTTCATTAACGTCCAGAAGAGATGATATTTTAAATAATCACCCCGGTTTTTCCAAGGATATTCTGGCTTACAATACGATTACCAAAAAGTGGTTTATGTATGCCACTCTCAGTACTGAAATCCCAGTCACCGCACTTGCGTTTAAAAATGGTAATGATTATGTAATCGTTTCGGGAGAAATATCTCCGGGGATTCGTACCGCTGGCGTACAATCCTTCAAAATTGCCGATGCTGCACATCCTTTCGGAGTTATTAACTATACGGTGCTTGTGGTGTACTTATTAATCTCGGTGTTGATAGGCCTTTATTTTGCACGCAAACAAAATTCTACGGAGGATTACTTTACCGGTGGCGGGCGAATTCCATGGTGGGCTTCAGGATTGAGTGTTTTTGGGACCTTGCTAAGTGCCATCACATTTATGGCCATTCCTGCCAAAGCTTTCGTAACCGATTGGTCCTTTTTTATGCTGAATATTACGGCCATCCTGATCACACCCGTCATCGCATTTATTTTTATTCCCTTCTTTAATAAACTGAAAATAAAAACAGCCTACGAATATCTTGAAGACCGATTCAACTATACCGCCCGTGCGTTTGGAAGTTTATCTTTCATCTTGTTTCAATTAGGACGGATAGGTATTGTGTTGTTGTTGCCTTCTTTGGCCATTTCAATTGTAACGGGAATTCCGGTGGAGACTAGTATTTTAATAATGGGCGTACTCTGTGTATTTTATACCACCTTTGGAGGAATTGAAGCGGTGGTCTGGACCGATGTGCTGCAAGTGGTTGTGCTCCTTGGTGGGAGTGTTGTGGCAGTGGCCTGGATTATGATGCATACGGAAACTTCATTTGACGAGATGATTACTTACGCTTCGGATCGGGATAAATTCAATATTGCGAATTTTGACTTTAATTTTACAGAATCTACATTTTGGGTGGTCTTTATTGGGGGATTGGCATCGGCCATGGTCACTCAAGGTACAGACCAAACCATTGTGCAGCGCTATTTGACCAGTTCGAGCGTTAAGGATTCGCAAAAAACGCTTTATACCAATGCCGTTCTGACCTTGCCTGCTACCATTATCTTTTTCGGGATCGGAACCTTGTTATTTATGTTTTATTCTGAAATGCCCAGCAAATTATCGCCAGCGATTTCCAATAACGACTCCATCTTTCCGTGGTACATTGTGAGAGAATTGCCCATAGGCGTCTCAGGGTTGTTGGTTGCCGGAATTTTCTCAGCCGCGATGTCAAGTATTAGTAGTAGTTTGAATTCTGTGTCCACCGCCTATTGCAATGATTTCCATTTGCATTATAAACCTAAGGTAGATGATAAAAAGTTATTGAGGATAGCAAGGATTGCCACCATTGTAACAGGTGTGCTCGGGGTAATTTTAGCGCTTTGGATGGCCGGTTCCAATATTAAATCGCTTTGGGATCAGTTCTATCGTTTCTTGGGACTTTTTACAGGTGGTTTGGGAGGCATGTTCCTTTTGGGAATGCTTACCAAGAAAGCCAATTCCAAAGGAACTTTATGGGGGTTGGTGGTTAGTGCTCTAGTTATATGGTATATCAGTGTTTTTACGGAAATAAGCTTTTTAATGTACTCCTTCTTTGGGGTGGCCTCGTGTTTTATTTTTGGGTATGTTTTTAGTTTGATGTTTGCCAGAAAGGAACAAATTAAGAGAAGTTAGAGGGCTGTCTCAAAAGAGATTTCGCTGGAAGCTAGAAAGAATCTAGGCTTTGTGGATCTTTGTGTTTTCTTAGTGAACCTTTGTGTTTTAACTTTAAAAGGACTGCTCTAAATATTTCTAAACAATCTGCGTGAGGGATAGCAGTGAAAAGCCCACAGCGACCCGATTTTTATCGGGGAGCGAGGACTTGTAACGAATAGCCCGACCCTTTATGGGCACGCCCAAAAAAACAGCAAAAAATTTCTACTCGACTTCAATCAACGTCTATTCTATTAATTTTTGCCACTCCGGTGAGAAATTATACGGTATCCAACGCTTTCCCAGAAATAAGTTTATTAATGCACTCCTTTTTCGGGAGGCCTTGGTGTTTTGTTTTGAATATATTTTTAGTTTGATGTTTGACCGAAAAGATTAAATGAAGAGAGTTTAGCGAAAGAGTGGTTCCAATAATTCTAAACAATCTGCGTGAGGGATAGCAGTGGAAAGCGCAACGAATCCGATGTTTATAGTTGAGCGAGGACTTGTAACGAATTGCGACCCTTCAGGGGCACCCCAAATAAAGAACTTAGAGCATACCTCCATAATTCCGGATTGGATAGCGTGAGGGTTAGCAATGGATAGCGCAACGAATCCGATGTTTATAGTTGAGCGCGCACTTGTTCCGAATATCCCAAACCTTAGAGGCTCGTCCAAATAAAGAACAAAAAGCATACATCCTAAATCCCGGATCTGTTTGCGTGAGGGATAGCAGTGAAAAGCCCACAGCGACCCGATATTTATCGGGGAGCGAGGACTTGTAACGAATAGCCCGACCCTTTAGGGGCACGCCCAAAAAAACTTCAAAAAATTCATAACTGACTACTATCAACGTCTATTCTATTAGTTTTTGCCACTCTGGAGAGAAATAAGTTGATCTGCCGCCCACTTTAATTTTTTGGATTTCGGCACCCGTGTGAAAACATTTGGCACCTTCTTTTCTGAAATGGATTAAAAAATCTTCTGGGAAATCGTCATAATGCGCATCGTTTTCAATGGCGACTTTGATTACTTTTTTCATCGCATTGAAAATTAATTCAATCTGCTTTTTGGAGAGGTTTTGCACTTTTGTCTCGGGATGTATTTTGGATTGATACAAAATTTCATCAGCCATCCAATTACCAATTCCGGCAGCGACACTTTGATCCATCAGCACTGGTTTGATAAAAGTTTTTCGATTCTTGAGCGAGGTTTTAAAATCTTCCAAACTCAAATCGCGAGCATCGTCACTTAATTTCTTGTCTTTTTTATAGTCTTCTATAGAGTCGATCAAATCCCACCAGCCAAATTTGCGCTTACATTCAAAAGCGAAATGAAAACCATTTTCAAATGTGAGCATGATGTGGCCGTATTTTGGGCGATCGTCTTTTTCTTTGTAATAGTTAGGACGCCCGGTCATTCCGAAATGCATGACTAGTATTTTCTTGCCGGAGGTTTTTACAAACAAATATTTGCCGATGCGTTTGGTTTCGGTCAGTTGTTGATGGACAAGGTATTCTTCAAAATCAGATTTGGGGGTTTTAAGCAATCTATTATCGCGACATTCAAAGGCTGTTATTTTTTTATGTAACGCTGTGCTGTCGATATAAACTTTGTAACCTTCGACTTCTGGTAGTTCTGGCATTATCTCTTTTTATGACTAAATTAAAGAAAATCTAAGCAATAAGCAGGGAGTCATTTTTAAAAATTCGGTTTTGACATCTTGGTAATTGGTGTTTAAGGCAATTGTTCTCGAAATGCGAATTCTAATATTATTAAAAAAAGGCAGTTTCAAAAAAAATCTTAAGTTTGTTACTATGAACATATATAAGCTAAACACCGTAACCGATCAGGTTGTAACCGCATTTAAGAACTTAATTCCTCAACTTGCTCCAGACTGCATTTTGCCCACTAAAATGGACTTAGAGGCCATTGTAAATTCGGATGCAAGCCTACTTTTTATGGCTGAGGAGAATGATGAAATACTAGGAACCTTGACTCTGGTATTTAATAAAATCCCGACGGGTAATAAAATTTGGATAGAAGATGTTGTGGTAGATAAATCCGCCAGGGGTAAAGGAGTTGGCATAAAGCTTTTGGAATTTTCTATCGCCTATGCCAAGAGCCAAGGAATTAGGAATATTAACTTGACGTCAAGTCCAGACAGAGTCGCTGCCAATAAGTTGTATCAGAAGTTAGGTTTTAAACAAAGAGAAACCAACGTTTATAGATTAACTATTAGGTAGAAAAAGCTCGAATTTTTAGATAAAAGCGCTATGTTTTAATTCCCTAGTTTTAGGCTAAAGATCGTCACAAATCAAGATATTGAATTCTTTATAAACCTACAAAAAAGATCCTACTTCATTTTTATTTAAGTACTCATCAATGCCAATTTTTTGGGCTTCCTTTTTAAAATCGGCGGGACTTTTATTAAATTCTTTTTTAAAGCATCTTGAAAAATATTTAGGATCATTGAATCCCGTCATAAACGCCGCTTCTGAAATGGTATAACCTTGTCTGGTAATTAAGACGGCAGCTTTTTTTAAACGTAATGATCTTACAAAATCAACCAAGCTTTTGCCCGTAAGAAATTGACATTTGCGATACATGCTCGAGTAGCTCATGTTTAAAGGTATGGCGAGCTCATCAATTTTAAAATCGGCATCTTCCATTCTGAGATTGATGTTGGCCACTAAATTCTCAAGGAAGACTTCATCTTGGGATTTTTCCAAACTTACTTCTGGACTGGTAATTACTTCCTTGCGGTATTTAGAAATGATATGTTCTTTGGAAATTAAAATATTCTGGATTTTGAGCAGCAGTTCATTCGTATTAAAAGGTTTGTTAATATATTCGATCGCTCCCGATTTTAGCCCGGCCATTTTTGAATGTGTCGAGTTTTTTGCGGTCAACAAAATAACCGGAATATGACGGGTCAAGGAATCTTCCTGTAATAATTTAGACATTTCGATACCGTCAAGTTCAGGCATCATAATATCACTTAGGATTAAATCTGGCGTATGGGTTTTAGCCATTTGGTACCCTTCATTTCCGTTTTCAGCGACAATAACATTGTAATGGTCTTGTAAAAGTTCTTTTAAAAACTGTTGTAAATCGAATGTGTCTTCCACAACGAGAATGGTTTTTTTCAATCCACTGTACTTTCTAATTTCCAAAGGGATACTATTATTTTCTTCCTGAAATTCAGAATAGTCTTCCTCCTCATAATCTGCCGTAATCCGTTCTGAATCGGTATAAGCATCTTCAGAAATTGGGAAAGTAATCGTAAATATCGTACCGCTTGCAGAGGAGGATTCAACTTCTATTTTTCCTTTATGCAAATCAATAAGTTCTTTAGTAAGTGCTAGCCCAATACCTGTCCCTAATTTTTTTTTCTTACCAGCGCTGGTTTGGTAGAAGAGTTCAAAAATGGAATTCAGCTCTTCCTGAGGTACTCCAGAACCAGAATCGGTCACGGAGAGTTTCAAGGTTTTCAGTGAATTGATAGGGAGAACAGTCAATTGAACACTTCCTTCTTTGGGCGTAAACTTAAATGCGTTGGAGAGTAGGTTGTAAATGATATGTTCAATCTTTTCTTTGTCGTACCAAATGTCAATTAAATTCTCGGGACAATTTATTATAAAATCGATATTCTTTTTACGAGCCAATTCATCAAATGATTGAGAAATCGCGTCAATATTTTGGGAGAAATTACTTTTACTGACCTTCAATCTTAATTTATCAAGCTCCTTATTTCGCACTAAGGTGAGTTCGTAGGCTATTTTACTTAAGCGTTTCGTATTGTAGGCTATAATGCTCAGCCGTTGTTTTAAAAGTAAATTCCCGTTCTTTTCCGCATTCCGGATCATGTCGTCAATAGGTCCTAAAATGAGGGTTAAAGGGGTTTGAATTTCGTGGGACATTTTTGCGAAAAAGTTCATTTTCACATGGTACATTTCATTATCGTTTTTGTTGTTTATCTTTTCGACAAATAATTTTTTCTTTAAACTATACCAGCGCTTTAATCCATAAATTCCTAAAAGTAACAAGCAGGCATACAAGGCCCACGCAACAAGAGTATTCCAAAAAGGTTGTTTTATGACGATCTCAATACTTTTGGTAGGAATGTTCCAAACGCCATCTTTAGTGCCTGCCTTGAATTCGAAAGTATAACGCCCGGCGGGAATATTGGTGTAGGTTGCTGTCGATTCCAGATGGCTATAGATCCAATCCTTATCAAAACCTTTTAATCGGTAGGCATAAAAATGTTTAGGGTATAGTAAATTGTCCAAAGCGGCAAATCGGAAAGAAAATGAAGACTGATTATTTTCGAGATATAAAGTCTTTACATTTGCAATCCCGCTTTCTATTTGTTCTGGGAGGATGACTTCTGCCGGTTGATTAAGAATTTCTAAACTGCTAATTTGTAAAATGGGATTTGACTCTTTTTTGTTCAAATCCTGAGGATAGAAATAATTTAAACCTTTTGAGCCCCCAAAAAACAACATCCCTTTATAATCCTTAAATGCACTTCGGGACAAGAATAAGTTATCCTGCAGCCCATCGGTTATATAATAGGTGTTGATTATGGAATCTTGTGCATTGAAATTGATGATGCCATTATCGGAACTGATCCATAAATCGTCGTTTTTAGTATTAATGACTGCGGCCAAGGCTCTATTGCTCAACTCGGCAAGATCTTTAAAAGTGGTAAAGGAATTCTTTTGAATGTCATATTTCAATAATTCTCCAATATCATTTAATAGCCATAGACTGTTATAAGCACCTTCAGTAATCGACTTTATGCTTTGTACACGGTCTAAATTTTCATTGAGTATGGAGCGGTCCACAAACGTTGACGCGTTTAAATTATTCTTGTTTTCGTTAAACTGAAACAATCCACCGCGGCTGATTCCTATCCACATGGTGCCATTTTGTGTTTCAATAATACTTTGAACAATACTTCCTCTTAGGCCATTCGTGTTATTTTCAAAAGATGCCAGTAACTCTAAATTTTCAGAATAGATATTCAATGCGGTATTAGATCCTACCCATAGGCGCGCTTTGCTATCGATGAAAAGAGTGCGAACATCAGTTGCTTTCTGGTCTTTCTCATTGATGACGGCGAAGCTTTTGATAGTACCGCTCTTTGAATTATAGTACCACAAGCCATTTTTGTAGGTTCCAATCCAAATGTTGCCCTTGGTATCTTCCGTGATAGATTGGATATAGAAACCTTTGTTGGTGCCCACATCGTATAAAAATTGTTCCTCCGCAGTGGTTCCATCGGCATTGAAGGTGATTTTTGTAAGTCCAGCGCCGTCAGTTCCTGCCCATAGCACATTATCTGAGCTTTTAAAAACACTGAGGATTCTATTGGGTGTACCACTTTCTGAACCTTCATGGTAGTTGATATTACTATCAACATTGGGCAGGATATTCAAATTGCCATAATTAGGAGTGATCCAAATGTTATGGTGATTATCTTCATGGATATCGATAATCGTATTGCTGCTCAATGAAAACTCCGTATGGGGTTGTTTGGTATACAGCAAAACTTCGCCGGTAATCAAATTTACCTTATATAAACCGCCGCCATCAGTTCCCGCCCATAAAAAGCCCCGACTGTCACAATATAAATCAATGAACAATTCATTATTGATATTATGGGTGTTTCCTTTAAAAAAGGAATCTTGGATAAATTTTTTGGCGGTGATATCATAAAGGAAAAGACCTTTAGTTTCGGTGCCTATCCATAATCGATTTTGAGTATCCGTTTTTAACTCAAGACTTTCCGGATAATTGTTAAAAGGCGCAGACAAGTATTCCAAAGTATGTAAAAGATAGGAGTATTCGAGAATATTGCCGTCACCCGTACTTAAAAAGATGTCGTTTTTCTCTCCAATTGCTAATCCAATAATACTTTTAGATTGGAGTTTATTTTCTGAAATAGTAGTAATACTATCCATCTTATTATTGGCATACCTATAGATGCTTCCAAATTTTGTCGCCAGCCATAAACTTTCATCTTTGGAGGTTATAACACTTACGGGCTGCTGGGTTAAATCTTCAAAGATGCCTTTTTCATGGTCATATTTTGTCAGTAACCCACTTTCAGAAATAATCCAAATTGTTTTGTTCGCATCAATAATGATGTCCTTTATGAGTTCATAACGTTCGGAGTTAGGGAAGATTTTTTTATTCGCTATCGGTCTATAATTATAACCATCATACACGTAAATATCCCCTTTTTGGACCATCCAGATATTTCCAATGGCATCTTGTATGGTTTTAGAAACTACAATAGGCCTATTATCAAAAGTGGGCGAAAGATGCGCAAAATTAGAATGGTGTTGAGCGATTGCCGTTGTGTGAAAGCCGAAAAACACACTGCATATTAAAGCAGAAAGCAACAATCTGTACATGGAATTACAATTTGGGTTGAGGGACTAGATCTAAACTAAATGTTAAATTATTATCAGCAAATAATGGTAAATATATTAATAAAAACGCTATTAATAACCCCATCTGGGTGCAACGGGATAGGAAAGAGTAAAATTTCATCATATATGTAGGAAGATTTAGTCAATAATGTAAAAACTTCATTAATTAACTAAATTTTACACTCTATATGAAATGTTAAAATCTATATTTGAGCCTGAGAAAATTAACTAAAAATTAACGATTTCAATTTATGGGTTCGAGAGGAGAATTTGTGAAAAATACTGCTTTAGCTGGAGCCGGTTTAATGATGCTTCCTAATTTGTCTTTTGGTGATGCGGCGGCCTTGAGTTCAATCACACCGCTTTCTGAAATCTCGATACAAAATAATGGAGCGCCACAGGAAATCCCTGATTTTACAAGAGGGATGTGGGTACAGCGGTAGCCTTATAATTAGATTAAGGTTACTTACTAATAGAATGAACACTCTGAATTTAATTAATAAAATGAAAATTAACTTAAAAATAATCTTATGAAGAAACTATTATATGCCCTATTCTTTTCTCTGTTTCTTGGTTCTACCTACGCGCAACAATCTAAGACTGACGTGCGAGGTTCAATTGTAGAAGCCGAAACAGGATATCCTGTTTTGGGTGCGACTATCATTGAAAAAGGTACTTCTAATGGTGTTGCCTCTGATTATGATGGGAATTTTTCCATTAAAGTAACCGGACCGGAATCTGTATTGAATATTAGCTTTATGGGTTTTAAGGGCCAAGAGATAAAAGTGGGCAATAAAACTGAATTCAATATTATATTAGAATCTGAAGCTCAAGCTTTAGATGATATCGTACTTATTGGTTATCAAAAAGTAAAAAGAAAAGACGTTACTGGTGCTGTTACGAGCATAAGTGCTGCACAAATTGAAAACATACCTGTAGTATCTATTTCTTCCTTATTGGCCACCCAATCAACTGGTATTCAGAATGTTAGTATGAGTGGAGCACCTGGTGCAAGACAGTCTTTGGTAATTCGTGGAAACACCAGTATGGGCGGAGAATTAGATGCGAATACTGCATTTAGTAATCCTCTCTACGTAATTGACGGTGTACAAACTTCTTTAGAAGATTTAGCGGGATATAATGTTTCCAACGTTGACTTTTTGGCGTCATTAAATCCTAACGATGTTCAAAGTATAGACATCTTGAAAGATGCCTCGGCGGCTGCTATTTATGGCTCGCGTGGTGCCAATGGGGTCATTATCATTACTACTAAGGGAGGCATGGCCTTAGATAAACCTGAGTTTTCTTTTTCTACGAGTGTCGGAGTACAACCACAACCTGATTTAGTTCCAATGTTGGTAGGTGCAGCTGAAAGAAGAGAAAAATGGAGAATGATGGACCGTTGGTGGCAAACTAACCAAGTCCAAAATAATGAAGTTCCTATGGTGCTTTCTGACAGTTTAAATCCTGCTTTTAATAATAATGTCGATTATCAGGGTATGTTTTATAAGGCCGCTATAATGCAACATTATAATATGAGTGTTCGTGGTGGTAGTGAAGAGTCCAACTATAGGTTGTCTTTGGGTTATGCTGACAATGAAGGTGTTATTAAGGGTACAGGCTTTACACGTTATACTTTAAACGCAAATATGAATTTTAAAGTGGGTGATAAATTTAGAAATCAGTTTAGAGTGAATGGATTTTTCACAGATAATCAGACAGGTCAAGGAAATCCATATTTAGGTTCTTTTGATTTGAATTCTGCACTTCCAATAGACCCAGGTTCATTAAATTCTTCCTTGTTTTATATTAGTGAGAATAAAAAGAAATCTTTATTTGGTCAGTTAACGGAAAAATTGAATACAGATAGGGCGTTCTCTACTACATTTTCAAATTTTGCGACTTTTGATCTTATGGATGGCTTGACTTTAAATTCACAATTGACATTCGTGTATGATAGCAATAAAAAGAACTTCTATGAACCCTCAACGATCCGTTCGGATAAAGATGGTTTTGCCAGTTACTCCCTTTTTACTAGAATGAATTTATCTTCAGATTTATATTTAAGTTACTTTAAAACTTTTGGAGAACATGAGGTGACGGCTGTTTTAGGGAATAAGGTAGATTATAACCAATATGAGGAAATGGGCTTATCTGCAATTGGCTTTGGTAGTGACGCCATAAAAGTTATCAATGGTAGATATACGCAGGATGAGATTGGAGGTTATACAGATATTAGTGCCAATGCGTTGTTGTCCTATTTTGCACGGGCAAGTTATAAATATAAAGACAGATACATAATTAGTGGTAACTTCAGTATTGATGGTTCTTCTCGATTTGGTACAGATGTAAGATGGGCAAAGTTTCCCGCTTTTTCTGCCGCTTGGGTATTCTCTAAAGAACCTTTTTTAGAACCTGTATTGTCTAGTTTTGTTGATTTTGCTAAATTAAAATTTACGTGGGGTATCAACGGGAAACAATTTACTGAAAATTATTTAAGATATGGGAAATATAACTTAGGATATGGAGGTGCCGCCTATTGGGGTAACCAAATGAATGTGTCTACTTATGCAGGAACTACAGGAGTTATTCCTAATTATAATCAAATAGGGAACAATAAACTTTCTTGGGAAAACTCTGAACAATGGGATATCGGTTTAGAATTAGATATGTTCAAACAGCGTTTAAGTGTTTCTTTTGACGCCTATCACAAACATACTGATAAATTATTTTTTGATGTTTTATTTCCAGGCTATTCCGGATACAACAGGGCTAAGACAAATGTTGCTGGGATCTTAAATTATGGATGGGAGACTTTTGTAACCTATCATGTATTCCCAAGAACCAACGACTTAAGATTTTCATTTGATGTTGGTTTTACTCAGAATAAGGGTTTTGTTACTAACCTGCCCAACGGAAATAGAGATTATAATGCTACTGGTTATGGTTACGTAGTGGGTAAACCTATTAATTTATTTGAACTGTTTATCAACGATTATATCCTAGATGATTTAGATCAATTACCAGTGAATCCTTACACTGGTCAAGCCTTAAAGGGTGAAGATGCTTGGGCAAAAATACGTCCTGGGTTCCCTATTTGGAAAGATTTAAATGGTGATTATATGTTAACTGATGAACATGACCTTCAATTGGCAAGAGATTTTTCTCCAAACCCTGATGTTCTAGGTTCATTTAATATCAATTTAAAATATAAAGGTTGGTACTTACAAGCGTATAGTCAATTTTCTTTTGGCTCAGATATTTTAAACTCTGTACTCAATAGTTATATGGACCCTTACGATAGAGGCGGTGACGGATGGGCAACACAAGGTCTGGCTGATTTAAGTGGTTACACTTTTTGGGATCAACCTGGAGATGGTGCGGCTGGAGTACGTTTCCCTGCCTTATACCCTTCTGCAGGTGGTAAATTAGGTCCCTTCTATAGCTTCAGAGGCGGTCAAAGTCTTTGGATTGAAAGTGGAGATTATTGGAAAATCACCAATGCTTCCATTGGTTATACATTTGACCAACAGGATTTTTTAGATAATGTTGGTTTGAGCAGATTACGTATTTATGGTTCTGTTTTAAACCCGTGGATGTGGCAACGTTCAAAAGCAGTAGTAGATGCTTCTTTAGTTGATGCCAGGGGGAGAACATTAGGAAATGGATATCCTCAGGCTCAGACGTTCTCAATTGGTATTGATGCAAAATTTTAATAACAAATATAAAAAAATGAAAAATATAAAAAAATATACAGTTTTTACGCTTACAGTATTTCTGTTGAGCACTTACAGCTGTTCAGATATATTAGACCAAGAGCCTGTAAACATAACACACCCAAATGTGTTTTGGATTAGTCAGTCTAATGCAGAGCAGGCATTGGCAGGGAGTTATGGTTTATTTAAAGAAGCCGTAATCACACAGGCCAATTTTATTTATTGGGGAGAATTACCGGGCATGACTTTTATGAATAGCCGTAATTGGATTTCTGATTATATTGAAAACAACGGAAATTACGTATTGGCATATAGAGACAACACGATTAACTGGAAAAATTTTTACAGAGCGGCTAACTGGGCATTAACTATTGAGAAATACGTAGCTGATATGCCAGATGAGCTTTTTACGTCTGTAGAGGAAAAGAACAGAATTATTGGTGAAGCAGCATTTGTAAGAGGTTTATCATATTATTGGATGGCACGTATATGGGGAGAAGTACCTATAGTGACGGAATCAGTAGAGTCTTCAGACCAACTCATCACTCACGATGGGTTTGTGGTTAGAATTCCAAAATCTAAAGAAACGGAAGTTTTAGATTATGCACTAGAAGCTACCAATAAAGCGATCTCCTTATTAGAATATTCCTCTCCAGGTAGTACTAAATGGGCCATCACTGCAAATAAAGGAAGTGCAGAAGCATTAAAAGCAGGCCTTACCCTTTGGTATGCCTCTAGAGATAATGGCAATATGGATATGGTACAACAATCTATTGTTGCTGCAACAGCTGCTATTAATAATAGTGGTGCTCAATTGGTCGATTATGTAGCGGAAGGTAAAGCTGGTTTTGATGCCATGTGCATCGGTCAGTCTAAAACAGGTTTGTTTGAAATCAATGTGAGTTCTGCCATGAACGAATCTTTCAGAATGGAGAGTGGTGACGCTCATTACACTGGGCTTACTTTGAATTACCCAATCTGGCAAACAGAAAATACTAGTATAGCTCCCACCATAGACCCCAATTTTTATGGTAAGGAAATGATGACGGCTGACCCGGATAGAGATAATGATATCCGTAAAGAATTGTTTTTTTATGATTATGAAAGTAGTACTAACTCATTCCCATTGAAATATTCACATTCATCTTCAGATCCCAACTCAGAAGATGCCTATGCGCTTTTTTCAGAGTCAAATATATTGGTATTTCGTATGGCAGACATGTATTTGTTAAGGGCAGAAGCACATGCTAGATCAGGAGCTACTGGTCTTGCTGTTGAAGATTTAAATATAATTAGGAGTAAAGCAAATGTGCCTAATTATACGGGCGCAACGGACACAGAAAGCTTAATGATAGCTATTTTTAATGAAAGAGCTATTGAGTTTGTTGGAGAAGGCAAATCAGCTTATGATCGTATAAGAATGAACTATTATGAAGGCGTGCCATGGATGAACCAAAGTAGAATTGCTAAAAAAGGATATTTTTGGCCAATTGCGCCATCCATTATCTCTAATAACCCATCTATTTTACAGACTGAATATTGGAGAGGTGCATTATAATATAATTATAAAAATAGATACAGATGAAATATTCAATAAAAAAATATACGACAATGAAAAATGCGTGTTTGACAATCTTAGCGCTAGCCACATTGTATGCGTGTAGCAAGGATGATTATTTGTTAGATGGAGGTCTCAGCGAAGAGATGGTAAATGCAACAACTTTCGATTTCATCCAATCGCATAAGCAGCTGGATACTTTAGCAATTTTGATTGAAAAGGCTGGTTTAATAGACCAAGTAAATGGTGAAAACACACTTTTTGCGCCAAACAATACTTCTATTAAGCTCTACGTAAATAAAGTACTAGAAGGTATGAGAAACGAAGACCCTCAGGCTACTTTTACTGTAAATGATATCTCTACAGATACCTTGCAAAAGTATATGGGTGGGTTTGTTTTTCCTGGTAAAATTAAACGGGAAAACATGACAAAAGAAGGGAAAATACTTACTGCCTTAAATGGTGAAGAGAGAAGGATTTCATTAGAGCCTACCGATAATTATTCTGGAAAACTAGAAAGTTTTCCGGAATATGTTTATTTCACATATAAAGTCGGAGATACTTGGAACAACTGGAATGATGGAAAGAGTGATGATAAGAAGATTGTAGTTAGAACATCCAACATTTCAACTTCTAATGGCGTGGTGCATGTGCTTCAAGGTACCTATGTGTTATTCAATTATGATCCTAAATAATCATAAAAATTTATATGAGTTTCAATTTTAAACCTTAATATAACTAAAATGAAAAAAATACTAGTCACTTTACTAATCGCCATAGCTTTTTCTTCTTGTACCCCGCCAGCGGTTGGTTATATAGACGATAACATACATGCCCTTGAAGATACCATTTTTGTGCCACGTGGCGTATTTAAATTGGCGGCGGCACCCGCGGTTGAAGGTTCTACATATCCTTTAGAATGGGAAATTACAGGTGTTACAGATGCACAAGGTAATCCTACAAGCGCTTTATTTGATGAGCATGAACTAACGACTTGGACATCAGCCTTTAATCCCAACACAGACACTACGCTAGAATTAGCACAGAAAAAAATTGTTCAAACCATGGAACCTTCAATCTTAATAAGTTCTGTAAGTGGTGAAATAGCGTTTACCCAAGCAACAAAGTTCGTCGAAAATGATATTTTTAAGGTGAATATAAAAGTGAAAAATGTAAAAGGAGAACGCCAGTTGGACGATTTCGTGGTGATTAAATTGTTGCCTTTTGAGCCTGTGGAGTTTCCAGTAGAAATGCGAACTGGATTGCAACTAGGGAAAGGTGGTGGAGTCTTTGATATTGCTCATCTCTCTGTTATTACGAATGGTGATGATGATCGTGTTCCTAGTGTTTTAGATGGTACACATCCATATATTACAATATTAAAGACAAGTGATGAACCGTCTGTGGGCATTAATGTAAAAATGATTATTGCCGATAGCTATGGTACGCCGTTAAACCCAGAAAAAGTGGTGTATTACCCTATTGGATCTACGTATTATCAAAATTTTCATGACAATTCGGTTGAAACGACAACAACTACTGATGGTACGATTTTTTCGCTACCAGCACCTCCATTTCCCCAATTTGGAAGAACTTACGAAGGTGATAATTCATACTTAATGTACTATCTATCTACTTCAGATTCTTTTTCAGTTGATAAGGAAGCCTATGAAACTGATAATGGTCCTAAAGATTGGTCAGAATATATTGACCCTTCAACTGGAGAAATAAGAAATAGAGCCTATATACGATGGGGTATTAAAATTAATGATTCGGGTACTTGGGAGATTAAAATGAAAATCCCTTATACTAAAATAAAGGAATAAAAATAATTATCTCTAATAACAGTTAGAATATTAGATTATTAAAAACTGGGTGTTTCAGAAGACGTCGACAAATTTGCGAAGCATTTCCTTGAAACTAGATAAGAAAATCAATGTAAATATTTAAAAGTTTAAGGGTAATTTTTATTTAACCCATCCGATTTTTTAATTTTAAATAATTTGGAATTTTAATTCGTTATAGTAAATTATGAATCTCTTATAAAAGAATATTTCTGCCAGAAGTTTTATAATTTAAAAATTGTAAAGAATTAAAAGTTTTTATTTGAGTTTATTTGTTAGTAAGGCTGAGATCCCGGAAATTCATTTTTTCGGGTTTTCTTTTTCTTTGAAGTTTGGGATTTTAATTTTCTGAGTGGCGCAGAAATTTAGCCTTCTGACTGGAACACATTTATCATATCGAAAGTAAAGGTAAAATCACCTTAGAATTTTGAGACATTAAACGATGTCGTAATTTGATTGCGTATCGAAATCAAATAACAAAATATCTATCGCTATTCGATTATGTACTATTTTTGAATCCTAATTATTTTAAAATTATACACCAATATCTTAGGGAATTTCTTGCAGATGCGTTTCAATTTGGTATATTATACTTCTTGAAATATAAGTCCCATTTCGAATCATTTAAATAACTTGTCTGATAGGAATTTGTGCATCGAGATTATCCAAAATTATATTTTGCTGTAAAAGTCAATATGTTTATAAGCTTAGATTTGAGCCAGTAACAAAAATTATTAAAATCCAGTCAATGAAATACTCTAAAACAATTATTAAAATATTTTTGCTTTTAATAACTTCTTCGATTAGTGCCCAAAATGGAAATAAAGATTATTCAGATCAACCGACACCTAATGGTGGTCCCAATATAATTTTCATTTACGTCGATGACTTAGGATACGGCGATTTAGGAAACTTCTGGCAAAACCAGATTAAGGGCGATCGAAAAATGGTAACCCCTAATCTGGATGTTTTGGCCAATGAAGGCGCTATGATGACCCATCATTATACTGCTGCACCCGTTTGTGCTCCTGCCAGATCTTCTGTTTTGGAAGGTTTGCACCAAGGCCATGCGACGGTAAGGGATAATCAGTTTGACGAACCGATCAAAAATGGGTTAACTATGGCCGAGATGCTTCACCAATCCGGTTATCGCACACTTCACGTCGGAAAGGCTGGGGTTTCTGGCCCCCGCGGCGCTGACGAACCCGATCCAAAATCATTAGAGGCACATCCTTTAAAAAGAGGGTTTGATCAATTTTATGGGTATTTATATCATATCCAAGGGCATCAGCATTATCCTCAAAATGGAACGACGCAGCAAAAAGCGTATTTTACAGATGGTTACACCAACGTTTTAGAAGGCACAGATTTGACCTACACTACCGACGTTTTTACGGCAAAATCAAAACAATGGATTATGGATCATGAATCTAAACGTTCAGCCCAACCATTTTTCTTATATCTAGCTTATGATGCACCGCACGCCATGTTGCAAGTTCCCACTCAGGCATATCCTGGAGGTGGCGGCGTGAGCGGTGGCTTGCAATGGACTGGAGATTCTAAAGAAACACCTTTAGTAAATACAGCTTCTGGGGAAAGAGATTCCTATTTACATCCCGATTATGCCAATAAAAACTGGAGCGAAGCCGAAAAAAGACATGCGGGGATGATTAGAAGAGTTGATAATGCCGTTGGAGATTTGGTGCAACTTTTAAAAGACTTAAATATTGATGAGGAAACCTTAATTGTATTCACTTCAGATAATGGCCCTCACGATGAAACTGGTAGTGGTGGTAAGTTTGCTCAAAACCCCGATTTTTTTCAGTCTTACGCGAATCTCAATGGTATAAAGCGCGACTTATGGGAAGGGGGCATCAGAATGCCTACTATCAGTAGATATCCAGGAGTGATTCCTGAAAGTTCTGTAGTGACGTTCCCATCAGGACAATGGGATTGGATGGCTACGTTTGCTGACTTGGCTAATGTGGCAATTCCTGCCTATACCGACGGTGTTTCGTTGATGCCAGCCTTAACTCAGCCTGATGCTGCCCAAGATCCTGATCATTTTCTTTATGGCGAATATAGTGTTGGGGGTAAGACACCGAGCTATCCGGATTTTGAACCTTCAAAACGAGGTAGAACACGAGGCCAAATGCAATTCATTAGAATGGGCGATTATAAAGGAGTGCGTTACGATATTAAAGAACATAACAATTCACCTTTTGAAATTTATAATGTTGTAACCGATGAAAGAGAGCGGGATAATTTGGCGAGTTCAATGCCAGAGTTGCAAAAACAAATGATGGATAAAGTTCTTCAAGTAAGAAAAAGATCCAGTGATGCGATCAGGCCTTATGATTTCGAACTCATTCCTAGTGTGAAATTAACCGCCGTAAAAAAAGGTTTAAACAAAAAAGTGTATTCAGGCAAACAGAATTGGGTGCCGAATTTTGATTTGTTGGAACCCCAGAAAACATCTGTATCTAAAGGCATCGATATGAAAACAGATGGTTTAACTTCTGAATTTGGTCTGTCATTTTCAGGGTATATAAAAATTCCACAGGATGGCGCTTATACGATCTCTTTAGAATCTGCCTCAAAAAGCCACATCATGCTTCATGATATACATCTTTTGGATAATGACTTTAATTTTAGCACTAAGGAATTGTCAGAAAAAGTATATTTAAAAGAAGGATACCATCCTATTCGGATATTTTATCAGCAAAATGACACAGTGCCGCCTGCGATTTCACTGAAGTTGGAAGGGCCTAAAATGCCAAAAAAAATCATTGATAATGCGATGTTTTATATAGAAAAGATATAGAGATATCACTAAAAACATTACGTTATTTCGGTTGCTCCATAGCCTAAAATAAAGCATGTTTTTTTTAAATTCGTGGTTAAGAATAGAGATGTATTCACAGGCTACCCATATGGAGCTTAAGTTCAGATTTGTTATATGGCCAATTTAATCTTTTGGCTTTGGCTTAAGTCTCTTTATTATTTTAAAACAAATTCGTCGCTGTGCAATAAACGTATAAGCAAAGCGACAGCATCTAAGTAAATACTGTTCATCTCTTCATACGGTATATTCTACATTATGAAATTAAATTTCTCTACTATATTATAAGATTACTGATAAAAGATGTATCGCAAGAAAACCTATATTCTTGATAAAGGAGTAACTCCCAAATTTTAAAACAAAAGGCTGACAGAGTTATTTACACCGACTCTATAAACCAGGACCTAGTCAAATACTTCAATTATAACGTTATAAAATTAAAGGTTAAATTTTAGTCAATATGGGGGTAATAATTCGTCAGTGCATATCTGTGCCTGATTACGACTGATTTATCGTCTCTAATAAACGTATTTAACGCCATCTTTGGGAAAATTATATAATATCGAGAGATTAATCATTTGATTTATGAGTTCAAGAAGAGATTTTGTCAAAAAAACAGCACTCGCGGGTGCGGGAATTATGATGCTTCCTAATTTGTCATTTGGATCCATTTTAGGCGCTCCGGGACAGAAAATAAAAATGGCGTTCATTGGTGTAGGCCTTAGAGGCTGCAATCATTTAAACAATGCATTGCTTAGAAAAGATACTGAAATCACAGCCATTGGTGATGTTGATCCTGCTAGGATCGAAATTGCCTTGAAAATGATTAAGGATGCCGGATTTAAAAAACCGCAAGTCTTTGATAAAAATGACCAGGATTATTTAAATCTATTGAATTTACAAGAAATTGATGCGGTAGTAATTTCTACACCTTGGCTCTGGCACACAAAAATGGCCGTCGATTCTATGAAAGCTGGTAAGTATACTGGACTTGAAGTTTCTGCAGCCAATACATTAGAAGAGTGCTGGGATTTAGTAAATACTCATGAAGCAACAGGGTCACATTTGATGATTCTTGAGAACGTGAATTACCGTCGTGATGTGCTTGCGGTACTAAATATGGTAAAGCAAGATGTGTTTGGCGAATTGGTGCATTTCAGATGTGGCTATCAGCATGATTTGCGTGGAGTGAAATTCAACGATGGTAAATCAGCCTACGGAAAAGGCGTTGAGTTTGGCGACAAAGGTATTTCAGAATCTGTATGGCGTACACAACATTCCTTATTAAGAAATGCGGATGTTTATCCAACTCACGGGATTGGACCAATAGCAGCTATGTGTGATATCAATAGAGGTAACCGTTTAATGTCTTTGACCTCCAATGCGTCAAAAGGAATAGGCTTACATAATTATATTGTTGATAATGGTGGGAAAGACCATCCAAATGCCAAATTGAAATTCAAACAAGGTGATGTCATTACGACCACGGTGGAAACTACCAACGGCGAAACCATCATAATAACTCACGATGTTAATTTACCAAGACCTTACTCTTTAGGATTTAGAGTTCAAGGCGCAAATGGATTATGGGAAGATGATGGCAACAGAATTTATGTTGAAGGAAAATCAAAACCACACCGTTGGGATGTTGCCGACGAATGGCTTGAGAAATATGACCATCCATTATGGAAAAAATACGGAAAGATGGCGATGGATGCAGGTCATGGGGGAATGGACTTTTTCGTGATGAATTCTTTTATAGAATCGGCTAAAGAAAAAATCGCACCACCAATGGATGCGTATGATGCGGCAGCTTGGAGTGCGATCACGCCACTCTCAGAAGCGTCTATTGAAAATAATGGAGCGCCACAGGAAATTCCTGATTTTACAAGAGGCATGTGGGTTAAACGCAAACCTTACAATTGGATCAAGGATACGTATTAATAAAGTGAAAGAACAGCCTCAATTTAAAATAAAATGAAAACTAATTTAAAATTAAACTAATGAAGAAACTATTATTTGTTTTATTCGTATCACTGTTTGTAGGTTCCGCTTATGCGCAATCTAAAATTGAGGTAACGGGAACAATAACGGAAGCCGCTACTGGGTATGCAATTCCAGGCGCAACAGTTATAGAAAAAGGTACTTCCAATGGCGTTGCGTCAGATTTTGATGGCAATTTTACCATAAGTACAAATAGTAATGCGACTCTTGTGGTGTCGTTTGTAGGGTTTTTAACTTCTGAAATAAAAGTGAATGGCCAATCTCAAGTCAATTTTACTTTACAAGAGGACGTTGCAAAACTTGACGAAATTGTAGTAGTAGGCTACGCTTCTCAAAAAAGAGAGAGCTTGACCGGCGCTTTAAGTACCGTTAAAGGTGATGACCTAAGGAATGTGACGACACCTTCCGTAGAAAATATGCTTAACGGAAAAGCGCCCGGAGTGTATGTTGCTTCAGGATCAGGTCAACCTGGTTCAAGAGGTGCTGTGGTTATTCGTGGACAAGCTACTTTAAGTGGAACTACTTCTCCACTATGGGTAATTGACGGTGTGATCGTAGGTTCAGGGCCTGGCGAACTGAATCCCGACGATGTTGAAACTATGACTGTTTTAAAGGATGCAGCATCAACCTCTATTTATGGTTCTCAAGGAGCCAACGGGGTTATTGTAGTCACAACTAAAAGAGCTAAAATAGGAAAAACTACGGTAAATTTTTCTACCAAAGTAGGTATCAATACGCTCAATAATGGAAATACACAAATGATGAACGGTACCGAACTGTATGACTACTATGCTTCATTTGCAAATGCAGGACAAATAGCTTTTCCACGTTGGAATGAAGATTTGCGGAACAGCAATTTTGATTGGTGGGATGTAGCTACCAAAAGTGGTTTGACCCGTACCTACAACCTTTCGATCCAAGGCGGAAATGAAACACTACGTTCATTTATGTCTGTTGGAGTATATGATGAAGAAGGCGCTGTTAAAGGATATGATTACAAACGTTACAATTTTCGTTTTAAAACGGAATATAAACCAGTGGAATGGCTAACCATTAAGCCATCCTTAGTGGGATCATTAAGAGATATTGACGACCGTCAGTATTCGACTACGGCCATGTATTCTAACTTGCCTTGGGATAGTCCATACAATGCAGACGGAAGTTTAGTTGGTCACCGTTCTAGCAATTGGGTAAATAGTGCGAGCACCAATTACTTATATGATTTGCAATGGAATCATAGTAGCAGTAAGAACTATCAATTTTCAGGAAATATGGATTTTGATCTTGATTTGACCGATTGGTTGACATTCTCCTCGGTTAACAATATCCGTTACAACAGTTACAAAGGAAATGGTTATTCTGATCCTCGTTCAAGCGGAGGCGAAAGTGTTGGTGGACGTATTGAAGAATACCGATCCGATTACACGCGTATGTACACTAACCAAATTTTGAAATTCAACAAAAGCTATGGTAAGCATGATTTAAATGCCTATTTGGCTTATGAGTATAACGATTACCGCAGTGAATCTCTTGAGGCATTTGGTACCGGTTTTATTCCTGGTTTCGAAATCCTTGATGTGGTATCCAAACCAGAACGTACTAAAGGAGGGATTGCTGAATGGGCCGTACAGTCG
>JBBSRC010000077.1:0-22207 GCA_038243395.1 Flavobacteriales bacterium
ATATTTAAAGATTTCGTAACCCGGCATATCGTCAATTTCCTTAACGATTTTGGCCAGCTTTTTATCTACCACCACTTTTTCCTGCTCCATATTGGATTTCCCGGTGTAATGAAAAATCATTTCATCACCGTTAATGGTCAAATGTTTATGACGCATGGTGGTTAAGCCATAGGTCGAGTTTTCCTTAGAATAGGTCTCGCTCCCAGGTCTAAAAAATGCCGATTCCAATAAGCGCAACATGGTGGCCAGAACTTTCTCACGATCTAATTTACGCTTGCGCAGATGTTGTCCTGTAACCCGACGCATGTGCTCCAATTGATCGGCGAAATTAATGATGCGGTTAAATTTTTCCGCATTTTGTCTCTCGCGATATTCGGGATGGTAAATATATTGTTTGCGATCCTTATCATCACGTCCGGTAACCAACAAATCGGCTTTGCGGTTTTCCTCAATTTCTACCTCCGTCCAAGCCGGAGGGATCACTAAAGACTGGATCCACTCTTTGGTTTCTTTATCAGTGATGGTCTTGCCGTTTTTATCTTTATAGGAAAATCCTTTGCCGCTTTTTTTTCTTTGATACATTGCTGGGTATTTTATTAGTGAAACCCTGTTTTGAAAAGTTGCGAAGCAATGTATTCAAAACAGAAGGTTGAACTAATCCCGCTTTTAGGCGGGATCTTAGGTTTAAAATTAGATTAATTAATGTACCGTATTGTGAAAATTGTTTGCTTGTTAGGGATTTTTTTAAATGCATAAAAGGTTTGTGAAATGAAAACCTCCAACGCTATTATCGGTAAAGTGTATTTTTTTACGGTGAACCTTACCGAAACGCCTAATTTTATAAATAATCTTCCTATATTGAACAACTTAAACCAAAAATTTAACGGTCTATAATTGCCCTAACGGTTATAGACGAAAGAGAAACTAAATTTATAAATAACTAATTATGAATAAAACCACTACATGAAGAACGATTTTCGAGAGAAAACCTCCCCTGAAGTTAAATAATAGTAAAGCTAATAAGATATTATTAATGAGCGTTCTGAACTAAATTTTTCAAATCGATGTGTTTCTTTTACAAAATAAGTTCAAGAGTTTTATAGCTTAATTATTGGCAAATTCATTTTAATAACTCAGATCTATAATATATTATGTCATAACACCTTTCTGCTTGTAAAATTCTCTAATGAAGGGAATAATTGTTATTCAAATTTCAAAACTTACAATAAAATTTATCCTTAATGAATCACTCCTCCCACAATAAAATAGTATCGTTCATCTGGTCTATAGCAGACGATTGCTTGCGCGATGTTTATGTACGCGGAAAATACCGTGATGTAATCCTGCCTATGGTCGTCCTTCGCCGATTGGACGCCTTGTTAGAACCTACTAAAGATGCCGTTCTGGAAGAACTGGCTTTTCAACGCGATGAAGCAGGCTTTACAGAATGGGACGAAAACGGGCTGCGTGAGGCTTCAGGCTATGTGTTTTACAATACCAGCAAATGGACGTTGCAATTACTTCATAATACTGCTAGCAACAGCCAACAGATTTTACTCGCCAATTTTGAAGAGTACCTCAACGGCTTTAGTGATAACGTAAAAGAAATTATTGATAAATTCAAACTACGCAGTCAAGTGCGCCATATGGCTACCAAAGATGTATTGCTAGATGTGCTGGAGAAATTCACATCGCCTCATATTAACTTAACTCCTTTTGAAAAAGAAGATCCTGAAGGACGCAAATTGCCTTCACTTTCAAATTTGGGGATGGGTTATGTGTTTGAGGAACTGATAAGAAAGTTTAACGAGGAAAATAACGAAGAAGCCGGAGAGCACTTTACACCACGTGAAGTGATTGAGCTCATGACGCACATCATATTTGATCCTATCAAAGATAATCTGCCACCAGTAATGACCATTTACGATCCTGCCTGTGGAAGTGGAGGAATGCTCACGGAGGCACAGAATTTTGTAAAAGATGAAGAAGGACTTATTAAAGCGCTGGGTGATGTCTATCTCTATGGAAAGGAAATAAACGACGAAACTTATGCCATCTGTAAAAGTGATATGATGATTAAGGGCAACGACCCTGAAAACATTCGTTTGGGCTCTACCTTATCAACAGATGAATTTGCAGGTACTACTTTTGACTTTATGCTGTCCAATCCACCTTACGGGAAATCTTGGAGCAGTGAACAAAAATATATTAAAGACGGGAAAGATGTGATCGATCCACGATTTAGAGTGGTGCTTTCCGATTATTGGGGTGTAGAAGAAGAAGTCGATGCAACACCACGCTCCTCAGATGGGCAATTGTTGTTCTTGATGGAAATGGTTAGCAAGATGAAAACGCTATCCCAAAGTGCCAGCGGCAGTCGGATTGCTTCGGTACATAACGGTAGTAGTTTATTTACGGGTGATGCCGGTGGAGGGGAAAGCAATATTCGCCGTTACATCATTGAAAATGATTTGTTGGAAGCCATTGTTCAAATGCCCAACAACTTGTTTTATAACACAGGAATTACAACCTACATCTGGATATTAAGTAATAACAAGACGGCAAACCGAAAAGGTAAAGTCCAATTGATTGACGCCGGTCAATTATTTAGAAAGCTGCGTAAAAACTTAGGAAATAAAAACTGTGAGTTCGCGCCAGAGCATATTGATGAAATCTTAGAGGTTTATACCGAAATGACAGCGGTGGAAAGTGATGATTCCATAAGTTCAACGGCCAGTCAAATTGCCGCACAAGTTTTTGATAACGAAGACTTCGGATATTATAAAGTAACTATCCAGCGTCCAAAACGTCTAAAATCACAGTTTACAGAAGAGCGAATAGAAAGCTTGCGGTATGACCGAGTACTGCAAGAGTCGATGCAATATGCTTACGAAACCTTCGGCGGAAGCGTTTATAAGGATATCAGTGCGCACAGTAAAGCCATTTTGGAATGGTGTGAGCAAAACGAGCTTAATCTTTCAGCTGCCAATAAAAAGAAACTGACCAAAAAAGAGACTTGGAAAAAACACCAGCATTTATTAAGCCTTGCCGAGAAGTTAGAAGTTCACTTTGGCGATACCATATTTACTGATTTTAACGCTTTTGAAAAAGAAGTCAATCAGATCATTAAATCTGAAAAATTAGACGCTTCTGCTTCCGATAAAAAAGCAGTGCTCAATGCCGTAAGTTGGTACGATGCTGAAGCCGAAAAAGTGATTAAGAAAAAAGAAAAACTGTCGGGCGATAAACTTAAACAACTCTTGCAGCATTTAGGTTGCCAAGAAGGGGATTTGGCAGACTTCGGCTATTTTCCAACCAACAAAAAAGGAGAATTTATCATTTACGAAACTGAAAGCGACCTTCGCGATACCGAAAACGTGCCACTAAAGGATAGTATTCACGATTACTTTTTAAAAGAAGTAAAACCGCACGTGGAAGAAGCTTGGATTAATTTAGACACTACTAAAATTGGTTACGAAATTAGTTTCAATAAGTATTTCTATAAGCACACGCCATTAAGAAGCATTGAAGCAGTTAGCCAAGATATTTTGGAACTGGAAAGTCAGAGTGATGGGTTGATTGCAGATATTTTAAACCTAGCATAACCATGGCTTCAGAACTTATTATATATCAAAGCGAAGATGGGCAAACGAAAATTCAAACACGTTTAGAAAATGAAACGGTCTGGTTGACGCAAGCACAAATGGCAGAACTATTTGGTAAAGGTCGTTCTACAATTACCGAACATATTTCCAATATTTTTAAAGAAGGCGAATTAGACAAAGAAGTGTTATGTCGGAAATTCCGACATACCACGCAACACGCTGCGATTGTTGGCGAAACCCAAGAAACCCAAAGTATGTTTTACAATTTCGACGTTATTATTTCGGTGGGGTATCGGGTAAAGAGTTTGCAGGGCAAAAAGTTTAGACGATGTGCTACCGCTAGGTTACGGGAATATATTGTAAAAGGTTTTATAATGAACGACTAGCTTCTTAGAGAAGCTGGTAGCAGTAATTATTTTGATGAATTATTGACGAGGATCCGTGATATAAAGTTTTCAGAAAAAAGTATTTTGGCGAAAAGTGCTTGATGTCTATGCCACGAGGAAACTAAATGTGTGATCCGCTGATTTTTGTGAATGTATGATTACGAGGGATTTATTTATCGTAAGTATTAAATAGGAGAAGGTTACTACCTTTTACATCTAAGTAATAACAAAATAAATGTAGGATTTATGTTAGAAAGTTTCAAATCATATTTAATTGATCAAGGTTATAGTGAGTTTACGCCATCGGGGAACCCGTCTACGGTTTACGATTATGTGAAACGTGTGGATAAGATTCGCGCTAGAGAAAATATAACTATTAAAGATTTAAGTGAAAACATCAGCTTTTACGTGGATAAGTATGGCCCGATAGGAAACGAAGCAGATTTTGGTAAAAGAAGCCATAACGCATTTATAAGTGCGCTAAAAAGATTTGAGAGTTTTGTTAAAACAAATTGATATGCCCAATATAGAAATCAAAATAAAATCAGAGAAATCAGCTGAATCACATAGATCAAAAATTCAAACCTATGAGCACTATAAAAATTCTGGTGTCGAATGGTTGGGGGAGATTCCTGAGCATTGGGAGGCAAAGCGTTTTAAATTTATAGCTAAAGCAAATAAAGGAAAACTACCAAGTAAAATAGTTTCCAATAGTGAAACAGAATTACCACCATATATGAGTATGGAATACCTGCGAGGTGGAATTGAAAATCAATGGGTGCAAGATAAAGATGCATTAGTAATAGAATCTGAAGAGATTTTATTGCTTTGGGATGGATCGAACTCAGGTGAATTTTTAAAGAGTAGAAAAGGAGTGATTTCCTCAACCGTGGCTCATGTAGTTTTTGAGAGAATAAATAAAAATTATGCTTGGTACCATTCAAAGGTATTAGAAATAGAATTAAGGAAGAATACAATTGGAATGGGTATTCCTCACGTGAATGGAAGAGTATTAAATAATTCGGTTTTATGTTTACCACCCCTCCCCGAACAAACCGCCATCGCCAACTTCTTAGACGAAAAAACCACCAAAATAGACCAGGCGATTGCCATTAAACAGCAACAAATAGCCCTGCTTAAAGAACGCAAACAAATCCTTATCCATACAGCCGTAACCCGTGGCTTGGATGATACGGTCGCCTTAAAAGATTCTGGGGTGGAGTGGATTGGGGAGATTCCGGAGCATTGGAATGTGTTCCGTAATAATACACTATTTACAGAACAAAATAGAATGGGAACTGAGGGGTTACCCCTGCTCTCAGTTTCTATCCATACTGCGGTATCGAATGAGGAGATTGACGAGGAAGATAATGTGAGAGGAAGAGTTAAGATTGAAGATAAATCAAAGTATAAAACGGTTAAGCCTAAGGATGTTGTCTATAACATGATGCGTGCTTGGCAAGGTGCAATCGGCGCTGTTTCAGTTATAGGTCTTGTAAGCCCAGCTTATGTTGTGGCAGAACCAAAAAGAGATATAGATTCTGCTTACTTTGAATATTTATTTCGAACTTCAATTTTTATTGATCAAATGAATAAAGTTTCAAGAGGAATTACAGATTTCAGAAAACGACTTTATTGGAACGAATTTAGGAATCTGATGGTCATTATTCCTCCACTTTTAGAACAAAAACAAATTTCAGATTATATCGAAACCGCTTCCCAAAAAATCGACATCGCCATTGGTTTAAAACGGCAAGAGATTGAGAAGATGAAGGAGTATAAGGGGAGTTTGATAAATAGTGTGGTAACTGGGAAGGTTAGGGTAAGTGACATTATAATAAATAAATAGAAATGAACTTTATAGATATATCGTCTCTAAATATTTCAACCGAACTTGACGTATTGAAGCGGGATACTCAACGTAATAGTATGTTATTATACCAGCATAAAGGTGTTTTTTTTGCTGATAGTAACAGGATAGGTAATGCTAATCAAAATGAAGCCCATACAAAGTTTTTAAGGGTGTTACAAAAAGCAAAACAAGATAATACAACACTTGTATTGTCTCCCGAGTATTCTTGTCCTAAAAGTATTATTGATTTCATAATTGATAATGAAGATACTCAACCTTCAACAAATAAAGTATGGGTATTAGGTGGCGAATCAATTAATAAAGAAGAGATAACGCAGTTACTTGCTCTTAATCAAGGTGGTATTTATATACATTGTGAAGATATAATCTCAAATACGGATAAAAGTTATGCAGATCCTTTGTATTATATTTTTAAAGGTTTACATAGTGGAGTATCTAAATTGATTATCCTCATTCAATTCAAAACAAGACATATGGGAGGACTTTGGACTGGTGGAAATGTGGAAGCAGATAACTTAATAGAAGGCAATGATATATACGTTATAAAAAACTCGAATAGTTCAACCAGGTTAGTGTCCTTTATTTGTTCGGAAGCAATGAATGTTAGACACGAACTAACTCAAGATGTTAAAGATGATGTTCTAGATTGGAATGATAAACCCTTTTTAATTCTTAATCCACAAATTAATCCGAATCCCTCGCATATTGAGTTTATAAAATTCAGAGATTTTATTTTTGAAAGTAATAAGAAGGAAATCATATCTCTAAACTGGGGAAAAGAAACATTTTTAAATAATAAAGCTTGGTATCCAGAAGATATAAATACACCAAGAAGTGGGGTGTTTTTTAAAACATTAGATATTGAGTTAGACTATTCTCCCAATAGAATAATCAATAATCACAAAAAAGGTTTTTATTTTTTACATATAATTAGAAATAAGTTTGTTTATTTTCTAAATGGTAATATTGAGCTTATTAAGATTGAAAATAAGCCTGTAGATATTATTGAAGGAGTTGCTCAACAGAGAAGAAGAGAAGGACCCGAAGCTATAATGGTGTACGAGTTTGACGTGGGAACTTCTAATTTTATCGAACAAAGAACCATTGATGATCAGCACATAAGCTTTTTTAATCAAAGAGGGATTGCTAATGATTTTCTACTCAATAAAGATAACTCGATAATAGATAAAGAAAGACTAATAAATATATCTACAGGTAAGGTTAATGGCAAACACGAAAATAAATGGTGTGATGTTATTAATTTAAATAGCTTTAATCTGAAAGAAGCAGATGAATGTAATTGTAGAATGACATACGTGGAAGATGCTTATGAGGTAAGTGAGGCTATTAGGAGTCTTAATTGTATGAATTTAGTAGAATTAGGACAGACTATTTTACCTGACAAATCTCAATATCCAGAAAGTATAAAAGATTTGATTCATCATAATATTATTATTTCTTATTCCCAGGACGCATGTGCCTATAAATACAAGTATAACCTAACCGATGATAATGGTAAGATAAAAAAGGCAACAGTTTGTTATATAGGTAATGTATCGGTTAGCCAGGTTAGAAGTACTTATGATGAATTACAAAAACTATTTGAAGAAGGCACGGAGGGCAAGAGGAGAATAGTTGTCTTTTATAAAAATGGAACGGATATACGTTCTAAATATGATGAAAATGCAGGCAGTATAACAAATCCTTCTAACGATAACAGTTCAATTCTTTAAAAAATTATGAGTAATTCCCAAATTATAGATAAATCAAGAAAAATATTTACTCATTTTGAACCATTAAATGACACTCTGTATAAAGGCAACTATCAAATAAACGACAGGTTAGCAGGTATATATTTTTTAAACTTTGGTGCTACAATAACGGAGAAGGATTTTGAGGAACTTCAACATAAATATTTGGCTGAAGAGTTCTATAAAAATGACGATAGTCTCCAATGGAATATATACTTACTCTTCATTAATAGTAATATTTCTAATGAACTAAAATTAGAGATATTATCTAACGATAAATATGCTCGTAAGTTAATATTTCAAGAAGATGAATTCTTGGATTATTTTGAATTAGAAAAGTCAAAGCAAACCTCTTTGCCAGATATAGTTTCTGAATGGAAAAACGAACTCAAGAGTGTGGATTTACAAGAAGCTTATAGTGAGGCTTCATATGTAGATGCCGTTGCTAACTTTCTTGAAAATTCAACAATCAAAGAAGTAGGTACTGAGGCTTCAAGAGACTTATCAAGTGTTCCAACAATAGAAAGAATAGCAAGTATTAGTCTAAAAAATAATTACAGAGTCTTTCCTTTACAGAGGAATTTTGATTTTGGATCAGTAAACTTGATTAACGGAGTAAATGGAACAGGAAAAACAAGCTTACTTGAATCAATTGAACTCATTTTAACTGGTAGATCAAATAGAAATAGTGATAAAGATGAGAAAACGGGATCGATAAATGCTATTCTAAACGATAGTATTGAAGAAGTATACACTCCACAGGATAATGGTAAATATAAGGGCAGAGATACAAAATGGTATAGTCGAAATCATCTTATAAGAGGAAACAATTGTTATCAATCATTCAATCAATTTAATTTTTTTAATACTGATGCAGCGTATCAATTTGCTTCTTCTGACCACGAGGGTCAGATCAATGAATCTTTAAAACAAATTGTTCTTGGGTCTGAATATACATTTCTAAGAGATAGAATTCTGGGTTTCGAAGGTAGGCTAAGACCCGAGCTAAATAGTTTAGAAAGAAAATTAAAAGAGCATAACGAATTAATAGAAAATCATACAGAATTAATTAAAGATTTAAAATCTGATAGTAATCTTGTAGATATTAAGAAAAATATAGAAGATAATATCCTAACCCTGAAATATAAAAATAAATTATCTGGTGAAAACTATTCAATTTCAAATTTATATATCAATGAAATAAAGACAGAAACTGAATACATTCTAAATCAAAATATTGTTTTTGACCTTAGTAGCCTTAATAAATTAAGTAGTCAAATCGATGAGCAGTTAAACACAATAAGCTCTCTAAAGGATAAGTACAATGAAAGAAATACCCAACGGATAGATTTTTTCAACCAGCATAAGTTTTTAGGGGGGAAACGTGATAAAATTAAATCAATACTAAAATATTTTGTTATTGAAGAACTAGGGAGCATAGAAAATATTGAAGAGCAACTTCATAAGCATAATTTGAAATTATCAAAAATAGAAAAGATTAAAAGAGAGATGTCTATACTAAATCTTGATTCTTTCCTGAATGAGAATAATAGATTTGAGGATTTACAAAACTCTAAAAATGAACACCTTAAAAAGGTTAGTTCCGATAGGAAAGAGATAGAGACTGAGATTGAAATATTAAGTAAGAATTTTTCAGTTATCGAAGATATACTCAATAAAATCAAATTGTTAGGTAAGGATTTTTTATCCCATAATGAGCATTCCGAAAACTGTCCACTATGTGAGCAGCATATTTCACATAGTGAACTATCTATTAAGCTAGATGAAGATTTCAAAAATAATGTTGACAAGAGCATATTGGAGGGAAAATCTAAAAAACTATTGGAGTTAAAAACTAAGGAATCAAACTTGATCTCTGAATTAGACATGTTAAATAGATTGAAACTTATAGCTCAGGAAGAAGTGTTGGATTATGAGACAATGAGTGTAAAAGAGATTGCCCTACGCTTAGATTCTATTTTAATGGAAGAAGAATTAACGCAACAGGAGAAAACAAAAATAGAAACAACTTTATCTGAAATGTTAGCTATTGGAGGTTCTGTTTCGGAGTTCAAATCGTTAAGACAAGAAATCGGTGCATATTTGAATGCTGATATTTCCTTTGTGAAAATTGATATAGATAAGCTATTATTAAGTGTAGAAGATGAGATTAAAAAGATAGTTGAGACTATCGAAAAACTGAGTCAAGAGAATGATTTACTTATTTCGGACTTAAATAAGTCGCTTCAGCTTAGGGAAACTACAAATGATATTTCAGAGATATTAGATGGAATAAAATCTCGGAACGAAAAGGTAAAAGCTTTAGAGCATAGTTTTATCAAAATTAAAACATATTTAGACCTTCAAGATAATCGATCTGTAACAGAGTTAAGTAAAGACTTGTATATTTTAGAGGAAAATATTAAATCTCTCAAAGATTCTGAAAGTCGACAAAAAGAACTGCAAAGATTTACAAAGGAATTGGAAGGTGCAAAATCTTTCATTTCGGAAAACACACTTAAATTTACACGTCTCAAAAAAGGTGTAGAAGTGCTTCAAAAACTAAAGTCCAACGATGGTGAGAGTGTTCTAGTCGATTATTTCCATAAAAATTTGAAAGAAATAAAAGATATATTTAAGACTATCCATGCACCCCAGGAATTTACAGAATTAAAGTTTGAGAATAAGAAACTGGCTTTGTACAAAAATGGTGTAGAGCATTCGATAAATCAAATAAGTACTGGACAAAGAGCCGCATTAGTAATATCAATCTTTATTAGCCTTAATCGAAAGCTAAAGAATGGTCCGAATATTATAATATTTGATGATCCTGTTACTTTTATTGATGATTTTAATGCTCTCTCTTTTTTAGACTTTTTAAGATATTTTATAGTTAAAGAGAATAAACAGATATTTTTTGCTACAGCTAATAAGAAATTCTCAACATTGTTTAAAAAGAAATTCGATTTTTTAGGGGATGGTTATAGGGAGTTTAAATTAACCAGATAAAATTATTAAATACAATTATGCATAGCCAAACCAACGAACAAGCCCTAGAATCCACCATAGAAAAACAACTAACCGGCACAACGATAGAATTCATAAAAGAAGAAGGTCTTTCTATCGATGGTGTCAATGAATCTGGCGAACTATATCGCGCTGGCAATGGCTATTTTATTGGGCAACCACAACATTTTAATGCACAATTTGCTATTGATGAAAACTTCTTTTGGCAGTTTTTGGAAGCCACTCAAAAAGAAGAGTTGGAGAAAGTGCAACGACAAAGCGACTGGAAACTAAAAATCCTAAATCGCTATGACCGTATGGTTAAAAAATATGGCATCCTTCATTTGCTCAAAAAAGGATTGGATGTGGACGATGCGCATTTTACCTTGTTTTATGTACTGCCATTGGCAAGTAGTAGTAAAGCTGTAAAGGACAACTTTGAGCAAAATATATTCAGTGTTACCCGGCAATTGCGTTACTCGGCAGACAATCCACGAGAAGAAATCGATATGGTACTGTTTGTAAATGGCCTGCCATTAGTTACGATGGAATTAAAAAACCATTGGACAGGGCAAAACGCTAGAGTTCATGGGCAACAACAATACAAAACACAACGCGACACTACACAACCGCTTTTGCAGTTTGCTAGAAGCATTGTGCACTTTGCGGTAGATACTGACGAGGCGTATATGACGACCAAACTAAATGGCAGAAGCACCTTCTTTCTTCCGTTTAACAAGGGCAACAATCACGGAAAAGGCAATCCTACAAATCCATTGGGTCATAAAACGGCCTATTTATGGGAAGAGGTGTTTACTAGAAAAAGCTTAGCAAATATCATCCAGCATTTCGTGCGCTTGGATGGTACTAAGAAAGATGCACTCAGTTCGCGCACCTTATTTTTTCCGCGCTACCATCAAATGGATGTCGTTCGTGGTATCTTAGATCACGCCAGTAAAGTTGGCGTAGGGCAGACCTATCTTATTCAGCATTCGGCAGGGTCTGGAAAATCGAATTCGATTACCTGGGCGGCCTATCAATTGATTGAAACCTATCCGGAAAATGAGAATGTGCCTGGAAGTAGAGGCATGGACCATCCTTTGTTTGATTCAGTTATCGTGGTTACCGACAGGCGTTTATTAGACAAACAATTGCGAGATAATATCAAGGAGTTTTCTGAAGTGAAGAATATAGTCGCGCCTGCCTATTCGTCTAAAGAATTACGCGACAGTCTGGAACAAGGCAAAAAGATCATCATCACTACCATTCAAAAATTTCCATTCATCGTTGAGGGTATTGCAGATTTAAGCGATAAGCGTTTTGCTGTGATTATAGACGAAGCGCACAGTAGTCAAAGTGGGACGGCGCACGACAAGATGAACGAAGCGATGGGGCAACAACTAGATCCTGATGAAGAAATTGATGTGCAAGACAAAATCATCCTCGCCATGCAAGGGCGTAAAATGCGGGGCAATGCCTCCTATATGGCATTTACAGCAACCCCAAAAGCCATCACTTTAGAAAAATTTGGTATGCAGCAGGAAGATGGTAGTTTTGAACCCTTCCATCTCTATTCAATGAAACAGGCCATAGAAGAAGGCTTTATTTTGGATGTGCTTGCCAACTACACCACTCTGAAAAGCTATTACGAAATAGAGAAATCTATTGAAGAAAATCCCTTGTTTGATACCGGAAAAGCCCAAAAGAAATTGCGTGCTTTCGTAGAACAACATCAACAAACCATACAGACCAAGGCGGAAATTGTTTTGGATCATTTTATTCCACAAATCGTCAATAAAAAGCGTCTCAAAGGCAAGGCAAAAGCAATGGTAGTGACGCAGAGTATAGAGTCTGCAATACGATATTATAAATCACTTAATCGCATTCTAGATGACAAAGGCAATCCGTTTAAAGTGGTCATCGCGTTTTCCGGTACCAAAACCATTGACGGCATAGACTACACTGAAGCAGAAATGAATGGTTTTGCCGATAAAGACACGGCAGATAAATTTAATGAAGATGACTACCGCATGTTGGTCGTTGCCAATAAATACCTCACTGGATTTGATCAGCCCAAACTTTGCGCCATGTATGTTGATAAAAAACTACAAGGCGTAATGGCAGTTCAGGCCTTATCTCGTTTAAACCGTTCGGCAGATAAGCTAGGTAAAAGAACTGAAGACCTTTTTATTCTCGATTTCTTCAACTCTATTGATGATATTAAAACCTCTTTTGATCCATTTTATACCGCTACCTCCTTAAGTGAAGCTACAGATGTCAATGTACTGCACGAGTTAAAAGATGTTTTGGATGAGGTAGGTGTTTATGAATGGGCTGAGGTTGAAAATTTCAACGAACTGTTTTTCCAAAAAGTAGATGCGCAATTATTGAGTCCTATTATCGATACAGCTGCAGAGCGTTTTAAAACAGAGTTAGAATTAGAAGATGAAGACAAAGCGGATTTTAAAATTAAAGCCAAGCAGTTTGTAAAGATTTACGGGCAAATGGCATCCATTCTCGAATTTGAAATGTTGCACTGGGAAAAGTTATTTTGGTTCTTAAAATTCTTGATTCCAAAGCTACCAATTTCAGATCCAGATATCGATGGGATGGACGAGTTATTAAATTCGGTGGACTTATCGACCTATGGCTTGGAGCGCGTAAAGCTAAACCACAGTATTGGCTTAGACGATTCAGAATCGGAATTGGATCCCCAAAACCCATCGCCTCGTGGGGCTTATGGTGGCGAAGAAGAAAGAGATCCGTTAGAATTGATTATCCAATCCTTTAACGAACGCTGGTTCCAAGGTTGGGAAGCTACGCCCGATGATCAACGACTGAAGTTTATAAGTTTGAGTAAATCCATTCAAGCCCACCCGGATTTTCAAACAAAAGTTGCCGAGAACCACGACGAGCAAAACAAAGATCTAGCTTTTAGAAAAATACTTGATGATGTCATGTCCAAACAGCGTAAACAGGAATTAGATCTCTATCGTTTATACGCTAAAGACGAAACCTTTTATCAGGCATTTTTTGATACTATGAAGCGGATGGCGAGTGTTGAAAGGATATAAATTTTTATATGGAATACACTGCAAAGCTTGATTTTGAAATTATAGATCAATGTGTTAAGAGTCTGGAAATTAATAAGAAAAATCCTATCCGTGATTACTATCTACACAGGGCTGATTTAAAAAAGAAGTCGCTGCCTAAAATCGCTGGAGTTTATGTGTTTTGGTGGAAGGGAAATCATAAATTACTGACTGAGCAATTAATTTCTTGTCATTACGAATTGAAAGGGCCGCACAATAGACAGAATCATATTAAGGTCAAATTTGATCAAGAATGGATCGACAAAGCGACGATCAATGATACAAAATGTCTATATGTTGGCAAAAGCACAAACATCAGTCAACGCGTTACAAGTCACATCAAACCTAAAACTTCCAACATTTGGTTACCGAACGAGCCGTTTTCTTTTTATAAAAAGCCTAACACTACAAGTCAGTTAAGAATCGGTCTAGAACGAATATTTAAAAAGCACTGTTTAGACCTAATTATGGAAAACGTTTATATTTCTTGGCTTGAATTAGACGGAGATGCGAATGCAATCAATAGATTTTATATTGAGAACAAAATGATCAGCCATCATTTTGCGCTTCTCAATAATGATGTGGAGCGGTAACTATAAGTTGTCAATATATGGTAGTTCAAATTGAAAAGGATATTGATATAATCTAAAGTTGATAAAGAATAATGGGTAATATGTAATTTAAAGTTAAAAATGAACCCAATAAAGTGTATAAAAGAATCAATTGCAATCTGGCTTCAAAAAACAATGCCTGTGTCTTACCTTCGTCATCTTTGAAGATCAATTACTCAATTTATTGAGCGTTTAAATTAAATTGACAATTTCTTTGCTGAATTTAGTATATTTAAAATTTGAAAATAATAATTTCAACGAACTTGTTGATTTCATAGAAGTTAAAACACATAGAAAAGAACCGAGTAATTATCCTAATTTTTGTACAGTGTCAAAGTACGACATATTTCATGGTAATGAAATTCCCAAAGCTATTAACCTAGAGAATGCTTAAATATTTCGAATGCAGTTATTGTGTAGCGTTTGATTCGATTTATGTCGTTCATCATTCTTGAATTACAATCTGTAAATAGACCTATTATTCAATTCAATTATGATGTTAGATATTTATTAAATAAGCCTAACAATTAATTATTCCAAAACGCCCTAATGAAATCTTCTAAATCGAAATTATAAAAACCTTCCTCTTTAAGCTGTTCATCTGATTTTCCATTAGTCATATCCCTTATTCTTGCATTGACACCAATAGCGTTGAGGTAAGGTAATTTCTTATTCATGATCTTTAACGCATTTTCTCTGATATCAGGAACAATAACCACCTTTCTTCCTACTAAAGAGGATGACTTACTATTTGTGAGTCCATTGATACCGCCATAAGCTAACCACACATATTTTGGCCATAACATTGAACATATAATAGCCGTCTTTTCACTTTCAACAAGTATAAGAGTTTTGTACAAATTTTCTTTTAGATTTATCAGATGCTTTTTGTGCCACCTAATTTGGTTGAGGCATCTGGTTGAGCGATGGTCAAAATATTTCTGTTAAAGCGATTCTTTCCTATAATAAGTCTAAGTAAGAATGGGGTTGGAAAGCTATCAGCATTGCAAAGAAAATAATGAGTAAATTACGATTGTAAATTAGCTAAACTGTTTTTCAAGTTGTTTTTTAGAAATAATTATTCTCAACAATTTCATTTTTAATCTTCTTTTTTAACAATCTTCAATATGAATAAACAAGGTGCTGTTGCGTTATTGCGTAAATCTCTGGATAACCCAAGTGCAGAATTTCGATCAGGACAATGGGAAGCCATTGAAAAACTGACGGTTAATAAGGAAAAACTCTTGGTAGTTCAACGTACAGGTTGGGGAAAGAGCTCGGTATATTTTATAAGCAGTAAAATACTAAGAGACCAAGGTAAAGGGCCGACGATCATTATCTCACCTTTACTGGCACTGATGCGTAACCAAATCGAAGCTGCTGAGCGTTTGGGGATTAAAGCGGTTTCTATTAATTCTACCAATTTTGACGATTGGAAAGCAATTCAGAAACAGGTTTTGAATGATACTATTGATGTCTTGCTAATTTCTCCAGAACGCTTGGCTAATGATCGGTTTATCGACGAGATTTTGTTTCCTATTGCAGATAGAATTGGTTTGTTTGTGGTAGATGAAGCCCATTGTATTTCAGATTGGGGGCATGATTTTAGACCAGACTATTGGCGCATTGTAGGAATTTTAAAAGTAATGCCAAAAGGGATGCCTGTATTGGGAACAACTGCCACCGCCAATGATCGCGTAATTAATGATATTAAAGAGCAACTTGGTGGTATTAATGTCATAAGAGGCGCATTAACTAGGGACAGTTTAAAACTTCAAAATATTGTCTTAAAGGACCAAGCATCCCGATTGGCTTGGTTGAAAGAAAACGTTCCAACAATGGAAGGTAGTGGTATCATTTATGCCTTAACAAAACGTGATGTACGTATTGTAACGCAGTGGCTTAATGATTGCGGAATAGATGCCGCCGCTTATTATTCAGGTATTGAGGACGAAAATTTTGAAAATACTACAGCGTATCGGGAGTTTTTAGAAGATTCACTTTATAACAATGAATTAAAAGTCTTAGTGGCTTCCACCGCTTTGGGTATGGGATATGATAAACCCGATTTAAATTTTGTAATTCATTTTCAAGCACCGGACTCCATTATTAGCTATTACCAACAAGTTGGTCGTGCAGGTCGAGCAATTAATAGTGCTTATGGTATATTATTGTCAGGTCAAGAAGATGCTGAGGTGCATGACTATTTTAGAGAGTCAGCCTTCCCTCCAAAAGAAATTGTAGATAAGATTTTAGAAGCGATTGATGATTATGATGGATTATCAATTCCAGGATTACAAGAGCTTTTGAATATTAAATATGGTCAAATAAACCAAACAATTAAATATTTGAGTGTAGAAGAACCATCGCCGATCCTAAAAGATGGTTATAAATGGAAAAGATCGGCTGTTTCCTTTATTATGGATACTGATAAAATTGAACGGTTAACCAATCAGAGAACTCAAGAATGGAATACTGTTCAGGATTATATTGCAACAAAAGAATGTCTAATGACTTTTTTACAGAGAGAATTAGATGATTCTAATAGTGTAGCTTGTGGTAAATGTGCAAATTGCTTAACTAAATCAATACTATCGCATACAGTTTCACATCAAAATATTTTGGAAGCATCCATATATTTAAAACAGTCTGAGTTTGATGTTCTACCTAGAAAACAGATTCCCGCAAATGCGTTACCAGAATACAATTGGCGCGGTAATTTAAAAGCAGAATTACAAGCTGAAACAGGTAAAGTATTATCCAGATGGGGGGATGCGGGTTGGGGTAAGATCGTTGCAGATGATAAACATTCGGGATATTTTAGAGATGAATTAGTGGATGCCATGTATGAAATGATTACCGAAAGATGGAAACCTGAACCTTTTCCTAAATGGCTGACGTGTATTCCTTCTTTAAGAAATCCAGAATTAGTGCCTGATTTTGGAGCGCGTTTGGCTAAAAAATTAGGAATACCTTTTAGACCCATTATTGTTAAGGTTAAAGATACCCAGCCACAAAAAGAGCAGCAAAATAGTTATCATCAATGTCACAATTTAGATGGTGTTTTTCAGATCAATGGCATTGTCGAAAATAATCCTGTATTTTTGTTGGACGACGCTGTAGATTCGAGATGGACCTTTACGATAGCAGCTACCTTATTAAAAAAGTCCGGTTCAGGATTAGTGTTTCCTGTGGCCTTAACATCAACCTCAGTAAGTGAATAAAATGATTTCAGACAGAACAAAAGCCATATTACTCTTAACGTCATATTTTTCAAAGGATTTGGATACTATAAATAAACCGTTATCACTCCTAGAATGGAATAAAGTGGTAAGATGGCTACAAGAAAAGGATTTGAAACCTGAAGATCTTTTGACTAATGATCTAACTCTGGTATTTGAAAAATGGATGGATAAAACCATTGATAAAAACAGATTGAAAGCGTTGCTCGATAGAAAAGTGGCATTAGCAATTAAATTAGAAAAGTGGTCAAAGGCAGGTGTTTGGATAATAAACAGAAGTGATGCTTCATATCCTGAAAATTTAAAAAATAAATTGAAGGATCGCGTGCCTCCAATACTTTTTGGGATTGGGGACAAAGCGCTGTTAAATAAAAATTATATAGGTATTGTAGGCTCAAGAAATATTTCTATTCAAGACATTGATGCAACCAAATTATTAGTAAAACAAATTGTGGAGCAAGAACACGGCGTTGTTTCAGGAGGCGCAAGAGGTGTCGATGAGCACTCCATGATTGAAGTTTTAGCCTTAAACGGCTATTCTATGGGTATTCTAGCGGATAGCTTACTGAAGAAGTCTTCTTCTAAAATTTACAGAGAAAGTATTATTAATAATAAACTTGTTTTGATTTCCCCATATAATCCCGAGGCAGGGTTTAGTGTTGGGAATGCGATGGGTAGAAATAAATTTATTTACAGTATTTCAGACGCAACAATAGTAATTAAGTCGGATATAAAAGGAGGAACCTGGGAAGGTTCAAAAGAAAACATTAAGTACAGGTGGTCGCCATTATGGGTCGTTAATGACTCTGATCCTAAACAGAATAAAGGAAACGAAGAAGTCGTTAAATTGGGGGCAAGTTGGATATCTAAAGATTTAGAAATAGATGTTCAGCATTTAAAAGTCAAAATATATGATGACCCTATTACTGTTGCGCAAGGCGATTTATTTGGAGAAAGCTTGGAGACCAATTATCAAAAAGTAAATAGTGTTGAAGGTCAATCAAAGTCTTTAGAGACTATCGCAAAAAATGATATAGAAGTAAGAACTGTGAATTATGAGGACGCATCATTGTTTGATGTGTTTATGCATAAATTATTTTTACAATTTAAATCCCAAGAAATCAATAAAAATGACCTATTAAAGCATTTTGAGATCACTTCTAAACAATTGGATGAATGGTTGAAAAAAGGGCTGGAGCAAAATTTATTGATTAAGAAATTAAAACCTCTTAGATATGTTTTAAACCCAGAGAACGAAATACGTATACACTTATAGCAGGAATTCTTTCATAGTTGTGAATTGGTTGCGAATTATATTATTACTGGCTAAGGCAGAAATGATATGTTATTTTACAATTGAATTGAAAAAAAACTTCTTAATGCATCTTACTTTAGCTTCTACAAATCTTGACGTGAACCTGCCCGACTTCTTCATTGACGCGGGTTTCATGGATTTTCACGAACTTACTTGTACTTGGAGAATGCTAGCTCAATTTTTTTTACTATAAATTTCACGAATACAGCAGACTTTCAGTTTATTACAAAAACCCCGCCAGAACATTTATTGGACTGGTATGGCACTTTATTCATAATGATTTAGTTAAACAAACGGGTGTATCCGCACAAGCTATACACAAGCTTATCGGCTATGGTGGATGTCAATGGCATTATTACTCCAGAAAGCGAATTTAAACAAAACCTATCCCAACGGACAATTAAAAGAAATGGGCATTCCTGAAAACTGGAAGCGTGAAAAGTTTTGCAATACGAAGTCTTATTGAGCATAAACTAAATACCATAAGATGACTCCGTAAAAAGACCTGTAATTATGCAAAATCATTGTTTAAAACCCTAACTTTCAGGTATCCTAAAGATCCATTTTGACGGCAACGAAATCCCTGAATTAGTAAAAGATACTCTTTGGTTTTATGAAATCAACTCACGAACAAAACGCCATCATCAATGCCCAAGGAAACCTGAGCATCAATGCCATTGCGGGATCAGGAAAAACAACCACCATTCTCCAATATGCTGCGACCCAGCCTAAAGAAGCTAAAATATTGTATCTGGCTTATAATAAATCCGTAAAACTAGAAGCCAAACAAAAATGCCTAAATCAAGGTCTGATAAACGTTCAAGTAGAAACAGCACACTCACTTGCCTATCGACATATCATAAGGTCGGGTAGTTTCAAAGTAAGCGAAAAAGGGTATAAAGTTTATGATTTGGTCAAATTGCTGAATCTTAGCGTTTCTGGAGATGCTTATGTGAATTTTTTGTTGGCAAATCATATTTCAAAATTTGCAACTTACTTCTGTAACAGCACGGCACATAAAATTCAAGAACTCGATTATGCCAAAATCATAACGGATAGAAAAGCAAAGGTATTTGTGAAAAATCATTACCGTCTTATTCAACAGGGAACTAGAGAGTTTCTTTCAAAAATGGAGCGCAAAGAAATTGATTGCACTCACGATTTCTACCTTAAAAAATTCCAACTTGGTAAGCCTGTTCTCAAGTATGATTACATCCTTTTTGATGAAGGTCAAGATGCATCTCCAGCAATGTTGGATATATTTTTAAATCAAAATGCTACAAAAATTATTGTGGGTGATACCCATCAGCAAATCTATACCTGGCGTCATGCGGTAAATTCCTTAGATAAAATAGGCTTTCAACAATACAACCTAAGTGCAAGTTTTCGTTTTCCTCCAGCCATTGCCCAATTGGCAAATCACATCTTAAACTGGAAAAAATATATTAATGAACATAAACCTATTACAATTAATGGTCTGGGAAAACTATCCTCAACACAAAAAGCACAATCAAAAGCTATTATAGCCCGCAGTAATTTAGGTTTGTTATTAAAAGCTATTGAATATGTGGTGGAAAATAAAAAAGCAGAAAAAATCTATTTTGAAGGAAATATTCAGTCTTATACTTATGCCGAAGACGGCACTTCACTTTATGATGTATTAAATCTCTATCTTGGTAAAAGACACCTTATCAAAGATGCGCTTATTAAAACGATGCAGAGTATAGAGCAACTGCAAGACTATATTGAAAATACAGAGGATGTCCAACTGGCTATGATGTTAAAAATCGTCCGAGAATATGACAGCAAAATTCCTGACATCCTAGAGGAGATAAAACGAAAACATATCACTTGTGATAATAAAGAAAAAGCAGAGGTTATATTCTCAACAGTACATCGCAGTAAAGGCATGGAATACGATGCTGTTTATTTGGTAAACGATTTTATAAATGAAGAAAAAATAGCAAAACATAGCAAATCTTTTTTGGAAGAAAATGCTTCGAAAATCAATGAAGAAATCAACTTGTTGTATGTTGCGATAACCCGGACAAAAAACCACCTTTTCATTCCAGAAACCTTATTGCCAAAAAACAATAAAAGATCTCCACATATCCACCCATTAAAAGTAGGAATTAAAGAAGAGAATAGTGAGGAAATTACCGTTAATGAAGTAGTGGAAATAATGACAGGGCAAATAGAATACCTACGCTCAAATCAAACCGTAAAAGCATATACCATTGTTGAGGTTAGAAAAAAACACAACGACGCTTATAAGCCTTGGACGTCTTCAATGGATGATGAGCTAACCATTATGTATGGCGAAGGAAAATCCATAAAAGACATTGCACAATATTATAATCGTACTACAGGAGCTATTGGATCACGAATTAAAAAATTAGAATTGAAGGAGTTGTATGGGTAGTCTCATAAATTTTGATTCAATTGCAAATAAAATCTCATTTCGACACTTTAATCAACTTAAACCCCTTTGGAGATCTTTCTGAGTTCTTTTTAGTATAAGGATTTATATACAAAGTCGCTATGACTTTTTCATTATTTAGGATGTTGTAAATGTCAATAGGACTATCAATATTTGGTGCCTTGGTGGATCCGATTCTTTCATACTTCTTTGCCTTGGTAATAGTTATTATAATTACTAGTGCAATCACGACCCCTGTGATAATTAAAAACAGCATCATATTAAATTGATTTTATTTTTTTTACAATAACCCATAAATTCACATTTATAAGGGCTTTGACAATGTGGTGCAATTGCAATATTTGGTTCTTTATAATCTCCATCCCAAGTAAGATCGCCTAGTTTTGTAGCATTAAGGTCGGTGTAATGGATGTTATTTGACCGGTATTTATTTCTTATCAACCTATTGATTAAGTTCTGCTTTATAAATATTATTTTTGCATCCTATCACTTATAACCCTCAAATTTCCGTGTATGCCGTATCAAGATGAATTTCTCCTTTTCTGGGATCAAGTAAAGGAAAGTATCCTTGAAAAACGCTTTGCGAAATTAACCATGGCAAAAACCATCGGTAAACCTAACTTAAAGAACATTTTTGTCCGACCAATGTACTCAGAAAATGAATTTAAAGTGTTAGTAAAATTGCGCTATGCTTCTAAAGAAACTGAAGATGAGGAAAAGGAACTGACTTTGGAAGACGCTTTTAAGTTTTTAAAATCGCATCTTAAAACACCTTTTTCAACTGTGCTTTTATTTACTACCACAAAAGATGTCACCTTCAAAATCAATAAGAAAGGTGCGGGCAGAATTACTGAGAATGTGCCGACATTTCGCGATGTAACCCAAG
>JBBSRC010000078.1:0-21275 GCA_038243395.1 Flavobacteriales bacterium
ATTTTTTCGTTATTTGGCAAAGCAATTGAACTTTAAATTTTAGAGAGGTGGCCGAGCGGTCGAAGGCGCACGCCTGGAAAGCGTGTATACCTCAAAAGGGTATCGAGGGTTCGAATCCCTTTCTCTCTGCAATTTAATTTTGGTGTGGGGTTTGTTTCTGATTGATGTCAAACTTTTTACTGAAATTTTTTTTGTGAATCATGTTGAGTATTAAAGATTTTGTATCAGCGATAATCTCTAAACACTCTCCGTAATTTTATTTTTTAATTGCAATTTTTTTATATCTTTAACACTTTAACTAATAAATTAAGATCAGAACAATGAAAAGACTATTTTCTATCCTAGCCATTGCAGGAATCATGGCTTTCGGAACTGTAAGTGCAAATAACTATGCGGCTACAGCATCAATGGCAACTACAACGGTTGCAACAGTAACTCAAGACGATTCAGCTACAGCAAATGCTGCAGGTGACGATCTTGGATTTCATCAAGAATTAAAGAAACGATTTATTGAAGGTGGCGCGGGTTTCATGGGCGTTGTATTGCTTTGTTTGATTTTAGGACTTGCAATTGCGATTGAAAGAATTATCTATTTAAATTTATCAACTACCAATACTAAAAAATTAGTTCAGAATGTAGAAGATGCTTTACAATCTGGTGGTGTCGAAGCTGCAAAAGAAGTTTGTAGAAATACAAAAGGACCTGTTGCTTCTATTTATTATCAAGGATTAGATAGGGCTGATGAAGATTTGGACGCCGCAGAAAAAGCTGTTGTAGCTTACGGTGGTGTACAAATGGGTCAATTAGAGAAAAACGTATCTTGGATTTCTTTGTTTATCGCATTGGCACCTATGCTTGGGTTCATGGGTACGGTAATTGGTATGATTCAGGCCTTTGATAAAATTGAAGCTGCTGGAGATATGAATCCTTCGCTTGTTGCTGGTGGTATTAAAGTGGCACTTTTAACAACGGTATTCGGTCTTATTGTAGCGATTATCCTTCAAGTGTTTTACAATTACATCATCGCTAAGATTGATAGTATTGTTAACGACATGGAAGATGCATCTATCACATTGATGGATATGCTTGTGAGATACAAAAGATAAACCGCACAATTATAGAAAATTATGAATTTACACAAAATATTAAAAATAGTAGCGGCACTTTTGGGTCTTGCGGGAATCATCTTTTTAGTGATGATTATCGGAAAAGGTGATGAAGCAATTGATGCTTCAGCGCTTGATGGAGACACTGCCATTATAGATCCAATGCTTTACGTAGCTTATGTTATTTTTGCGATGACATTGGCTGCTGTCGTGATTTTCGTATTATATAACCTGTTTACAAATACAGGTTCTTTAAAAAGTACGTTAATAGGAGTTGGAGCATTTGCAGCGGTATTAGTTATATCATATGTGTTGTCAAGTGGCTCTGATGCCTCTCAATACATGTATAATGGCGTTCCCGCAACAGAAGGTGAATCTCATATGGTTGGAGCAGGACTTGTAGCTTTTTATATCCTTATCGTAGGTGCTGCAGGAGCAATGTTATTAGCAGGAATCAAAAAAATAATTAAGTAATTATGGCAAAAAGATCAGCACCCGAAGTTAATGCAGGATCAATGGCTGATATTGCATTCTTACTTCTTATCTTTTTTTTGGTAACAACTACCATTACAACTGATACAGGTTTAAATAGAAAATTACCTCCGATAGATGATTCAGAAGTTGAACCACCTATCATTAGAGAGAAGAATCTTTTTACAATTCTCATTAACGGAAGGAATCAACTTATGGTTGAAGAGGAGTTAATGGATCTTAAAGATTTAAGGAAAGCAGCCGTAGATTTTTTGGATAATGGCGGTGGCGTTGATTCAAATGGCAACAAATGTGATTACTGTCATGGTAAAAAGGATCCATCATCTTCTGATCATCCTGATAAAGCCATCATTTCATTAAAGAACGAGAGAGAGACAAAGTATTCCACATATATTTCTGTTCAGAATGAATTGGTAGCTGCTTACAATCAGCTAAGAGACACAAGAGCTACGGAACTTTACGGGGTGACTTTAAAGCAGATGGAAGCCAATTATAGCGATGTCAATTGGATCGGGAACAAAGAAACTCTTAAAGAGAAAATCGAAAGAGTGAAGATTGAGTATCCTCAAAAGCTATCAGAAGTTCAATAATAATTTAGAAAAACATCAATATGGCCAAATTTAATAAAAAGAAGTCAGGCGATTTACCGGCAATAAATACAGCTTCGTTACCTGATATTGTATTTATGCTATTGTTCTTTTTTATGGTGGCAACAACAATGCGCGAAACGACATTGGTAGTACAAAACAGATTACCATACGCTGACCAGGTTGAAAAACTCGATAAAAAAGACTTGGTAATGTATATTTATATTGGAAAGCCTACACAAGCTTTTCAAAATCAATTTGGTAAAGAAGCACGTATTCAATTGAATGATAAGTTTGCTGATTTATCTGATATTAGAGCTTTTATAGCATCTGAAAGAGCCACTAAAAGAGAAGAGCTGGTCCCATTTTTGACCGTTGCTCTTAAAGTTGACGAAGAAGCCAATATGGGAATAGTAGGTGACGTTAAGCAGGAACTTAGAAAAGAAAACGCATTAAAAATTAACTATACCACTAGACAAGGTGAGGTTTCATCTAACTAGAGAAATTAGTTTATCAGTTAAATAGTCTTTAAAGCATCCTAAATTATTAGGATGCTTTTTTTTGGTCAAAATTCAAAAGTGCATCAATATCATTTATATTTGTAGTATGAAGACCTCCATTTTTATTGTCCTATTTACCTGTATCTCGTCTGTGTTGTTTGCACAGCAACCTAAAGATGTAGATACCACTTTTGTGGACAATAAGTACAGAGAAGATCAATTCTATCTGTCAGTTACTTATAATTTTCTTGGTAAAAAGCCAAATGAAATTAAACAGAGTGGATTTTCAAGTGGTATTCATTTTGGAGTTATTAGAGATTTACCGTTTAATGAACGCAGAAATAAAGCATTTGGGATTGGATTGGGGCTTTCCGTAAACTCTTACAATCAGAATATGTTGATTTCGGAAGATTCTAATGGCGATTATATATATCAAATTATTAATGAAAGCCAGATAGCGATAAAAAGGAATAAGTTTACGACCTACTTGGTGGAAGTGCCTTTACAATACAGATGGCGCACCTCTACTGCCAAAGACTATAATTTCTGGCGGATTTATACCGGTGTGAGGGTGGGCTATGTATTGTATAATTCATCAAAGTTTAAGGGCAGTATTGATGACATTAAATACAACAATATTGATGATTTTAAAAGTTTGCAATACGGTCTTACTCTAAGTGCAGGTTATTCCACTTGGAACTTTAGCGTATATTATGGACTTAATTCCATTTTTAAAGACACGGCACAGCTTGATGGCAAAACTATTGACATGAACAGTCTCAAGGTTGGGTTGATATTTTACGTGCTTTAATAAAGGAAGGATAGCCAGCGAATTTTATCAAGAATTAGAAATACCGAGAAGCGAAATATACAACCAATAATCACTGAAGGACTGTTACTTCTTTTCTTATTTCCGGAGAATAGAAATTCGTATTTCATTTCTGAAAGTCACGATCAAATTGGATTATAACGTCTTGAAAGTTTCGGATTTAAAACGAAAAACAGGATAAGTTTCTAAATCTGAAATTGCCGGTGTTTTTTTTGCTCCATAATTTAGGTGTTGACGATGGTGGTTGAGTGTTAAAGGCCGCATAAGAACCCAAGTTTATATCTAAGCGAGGTTACAAAAAAAGCAAGAGATTTGAATCGAAATAGATAGAAGTGATAATACTTGAAACTAAATTTTCTCTACAACCAATAGTTCAATAACACAACCTGTGGCATTAAACCGACAATAAAGCCAATCAGTAATTCGGCATTGGTATGTGCTTTTAAATGGAGTCGAGAAGTGGCAATAGCGCCTACAATCACACACATTAAAGCAATTGTTCCATTGATGTTGATCTTAAAATGAATACTCAACGCAATGGCGAACATAAAAAATCCCGCACTTCCAATCATGTGGATGCTGGCCTTAAACTTAAAGAATGCCAAAAACAAACAAGCTAGGGATGAAAACAGGATTCCTAAATAAAAATAGTATAATTCTGGTATTTCATTATAAGGCAGAACTCTGTTCAAAATAAGCACTAAAATTGAAATGTTTAAAATTAAAGGGATAACGCGCTCTTTGGTTGTTTTTAGATCTAGAGATTCTACTTGTCGAATCGTTTTGAGCAAGAAATAAATAAGTATAGGTAAAATGATGGTCAAGATGCTGATCGAAAATACTTTCGCTTGCATTACAGGATCTGGAATAAAACGCGGTGTTTTTGAAAAATAAAAAACTACTCCTAATAAAGGCATGATTAATGGATGGAAAATGTAGGAGATACTTTTTAAAAGGTAATGCATCATATTTTTTTTCGTAAACGTGCCACAGAAATATCCAATTGTTCTCTGTATTTGGCAACCGTACGTCGTGCAATGGGATAGCCCTTTTCTAATAGAATAGAAGCCAGTTTTTCGTCGGTAAGAGGTTTGCGCTTATTTTCATCTTCAATTACCGTTTCCAATATTTTTTTAATTTCGCGCGTTGAGACTTCTTCGCCTTGGTCATTGGTCATCGATTCTGAAAAGAATTCTTTAATCAATTTCGTGCCATAAGGCGTGTCCACATACTTACTGTTCGCAACACGTGATACCGTCGAGACATCCATCTCAATTTCATCAGCAATATCCTTTAAAATCATAGGTCGAAGCTTGCGCTCGTCGCCCGATAAAAAGAACTCCTTTTGATAGTGCATTATAGCACTCATGGTTACAAATAGGGTTTGCTGTCGTTGTTTGATGGCTTCAATAAACCACTTTGCAGCATCCAATTTTTGTTTGATGAACATCACAGCATCCTTTTGGGATTTCGACTTGTCCTTGGCCTCTTTATAGCCTTTCATCATATTGCTGTATTCTCGAGATACATGCAACTCTGGTGCATTTCTGCCATTTAAGGTTAGCTCTAATTCTCCATCCACAATCTTTATGGCGAAATCTGGAACGATATGCTCTACGATGCGGTTATTACCAGCGTACGATCCTCCTGGTTTAGGATTTAAACGTTCTATTTCATCAATGGCATCTTTGAGTTGTAACTCGCTGATGTCAAATTTTTGGATTAATTTCTTATAGTGTTTTTTGGTAAATTGATCAAATGCACTATCAATAATTTCAATCGCCAATTCTACATCCGGATTTTTTTCCTTCCGATGTAATTGGATGCTCAAACATTCCTGAAGATTACGTGCGCCAACGCCTGCAGGATCCAATTGATGAACGATATGCAGTACTTTTTCTATTGACTTTTCATCTGTAAAAACATTTTGAGTAAAAGCCATGTCATCTGTGATCTCTGATAAGGAACGTCTTATATATCCACTTTCGTCAACACTGCCCACTAAAAATTCGGCAATATCACGTTCATCATCGGTTAATCTGAAGGTGTTTAACTGAGTGGTCAAATATTGGGTAAATGAAGTGCCAGCCGCAAAAGGTATGTCGCGCTCTTCATCATCTGCACTGTAATTATTTACTTGCGTTCTATAATCTGGAATGTCGTCGTCACTCAAATATTCATCAACGTTGATGTCTTCCCCAATTTGTTCGTTTTCTTCGTAATCATCCTGAGAGTTGTCGAACTCATCAAAATTATCTTCAAATTCATCCTCTTCCTTTCCTGTCTCCAAGGCTGGATTTTCTTCCATTTCCTGCTTTAAACGTTGTTCAAATGCTTGTGTAGGCAATTGAATCAACTTCATGAGCTGAATCTGTTGCGGCGACAACTTTTGGGATAATTTGAACTGTAAAAACTGTTTAAGCATGTGTATCGAAGGTTTAACTTTAAAAATAGAAAAAACAATCTATATAAGTGAGAAATATAAACTGTTTTGTGAAAGTTTTACGTTTTGTAAACCTGACTGATTTAATACACATGTCAGCTCTGATTGCCTATTAAAACTCGGCATTATGAGGCGTTCTTGGAAAAGGGATAACATCACGGATGTTGCCCATTCCAGTTGCAAACATGACCAAACGTTCAAAGCCAAGTCCAAAACCAGAGTGTACTGCGGTGCCGTATTTACGTAAGTCTAAATACCACCATAATTCTTCCTCATCGATATTTAAGGCTTTCATCTTTTCTTTCAGGACATCTAAGCGTTCTTCACGTTGAGAGCCACCAACCATCTCCCCAATGCCTGGAAATAGAATATCCATAGCCCGAACGGTTTTTCCGTCCTCATTCAAACGCATATAGAATGCTTTGATATTGGCAGGATAATCAAATAAAATTACAGGACATTTAAAGTGTTTTTCAACTAAGAAACGCTCGTGCTCGCTTTGAAGATCAACACCCCATTTTTCAATTGGATATTTGAATTGTTTCTTCTTATTAGGTTTAGAACTTATTAAAATGTCAATCGCTTCCGTATAGCTTACACGTTTAAAGTTATTATCAATAACAAATTTCAGTTTTTCAATCAGACTCATTTCTGAACGTTCCGCTTGTGGTTTAGATTTTTCTTCTTCCAGAAGACGCTGTTCTAAAAATTCCAAATCCTCGCGATTGTGTTCCAAAACGTACTTAAGAACTGATTTTAAGAAATCCTCAGCTAGATCCATGTTCCCAGCTAAATCCATAAAGGCGACCTCAGGTTCAATCATCCAAAATTCAGCTAAATGGCGTGAAGTATTAGAATTCTCAGCTCTAAATGTTGGCCCAAAAGTATATACTTTCCCTAACGACATGGCATAGGCTTCTGCTTCCAATTGCCCTGAAACGGTTAAATTGGTTTCCTTTCCGAAAAAATCTTCTGTGTAATTTACTTTCCCGTCTTCTGTTAATGGCGGATTTAGTGGATCCAATGCACTTACGCGGAACATTTCACCTGCACCTTCAGCATCACTTCCAGTAATAATTGGGGTGTGCATATAGTAAAATCCGTTGTCGTTAAAATATTTATGAATGGCGAATGATAGTGTCGATCGCAAACGCATGACGGCGCTGAATGTATTGGTTCGGGTACGTAAATGGGCATTTTCGCGTAAAAATTCGAAAGAATGTTTTTTAGGTTGAATTGGAAAGGTTTCTGGGTCGGAATCTCCTAAAATGACAATTTTTTCAACTTGGATTTCAACAGACTGACCTTTGCCTTGACTTTCGATCAATTGTCCTTTTATATGAACAGCAGCACCAGTGGTAATGCGCTTTAATGTTTTTTCGTCGGTGTTTTCAAAGTCCACAACACACTGTATATTTTGAAGGGAAGAACCATCATTTAAAGCAATAAAACGATTGGCTCTAAAAGTTCTTACCCAACCTTTAATGTCAATGTCTTGCGATTTAAAATCTGCTTTTAATAATTCTGCAACGGTTTTAGATGTCATAGTCATAAATTTAAAAGTGCAAAGATAAAAAAAGCGGCATGGCTTTCAATCTTTAATGTAGAAAAAACGCATGTGATATGGTATTAATCAATGGTTGATGCTAATTAATTTACTTCAATGTCTCCAACTTTGAATTATGTTTTCGAGTAATTTATTTTACCCTGTCTTTCAATTTGAAGTTTTTGGTTTTTTAATGCATTCGAGATAATTATAAATCTTAGTAGAAAGTTAAGGAAATCAGCAATAATGGAGATATTAATATAATTATGAAGATATTATAAGTTTTTCAAAATACCTTTTGTAGCAAAATCAATATCAGTGCGTGTTTTAAATATATAAGGTCCAGAATTTAGTGCCTGAATATTAAAAAAAGTAAGGAAAATGTGTAGGCCCTTTTCCAAAACTAGGTGGCCATTTATAAAAACAGATACACATTGGATTAAACCTGATCTTTAAACTGATAATTAAACTGTTTTTTGCTGAATTCTACTAAACGATTTGCTATTAAAAATCGTTCCTGTAAGTTTCGGTTTACATTTCCTCTTCAATTAGAGATAGAATTATCTTTTTTCAATGCTTCGACGAAGTGATAAAACGTTGCTCGAGAAATACTCCAATCAGGTGGTTTAATATCGCCCCAAGCTTTAGGAGTGTCTGACATGTTAAAATAGGTTACGCCCATTATCTGCTTATGGTTATTTATAATTTTCGCTGCGTCTTCCAACCAATTGGTTTGATACTCTTCAGGACCCTTTACCCCAAATTCAGTAATAAAAATAGGTTTATTTATAAAGCGCATACGACTTTGTTTACGCTTAAAAATGGTTGCAAAAGTTTCTTGTTTTTTAGGGTCGGTAATGTTTTTATCTGGCAGTCCGTATATGGCAATACTTATATAGTCAACAACATCATTTCCTGGCCACCATTCAATAGAACCTCTATCTCCAGCAGGTCCCCAGACTCTCTTTATATTGGAAGGAAGTGGGTTTTTGAAATTCATGACATAGCGAAATGATTTGATGTAATCAACGGGATTCTGACTTTGCCAAGGGTAACGGGTAATTGGAATTTCCATTTCGTGGGCATAACGCAAATAAACCTTTCTTTTTGTGGCTAAAATGATGTTATACAAATTGCTGATGTCCTTATCGTATTTACCTTTAGTTACCTGTTGCAAAATGTTAAGATCAATTTCTCCGTTTGTATTGCGAAATGGTTCGAAAGTAACAATTATATCATGTCCGCGATTTTCCACATTGTTAAAATTTTCTAGGAACGATCCGTTGTTAAGATTGCTGAAATCGGCAAAAAGATGCTCAACTGTTACTGGTTTTTCTTCATTCAAGAGTGATTGTGGATCGTAAAGTCCTATTTCAATAGGACGTTTTTGATCAGGATCATTGTCCCATTCAACACGCTGGAAATTATCGTTTGAATAGATGATATCTCTATTTTGATGAATGTGACTGGATAGTTTTGCAAGCAGGTGATCCTTTATAGAATCATTTGCACTTTGGATTGACCCTAATACAAAAATGGGTTTATCGATAAAACGTAAGCGATGTACACGTCGCATTAAATCATAATAAATTGGGTAATCATTTGGGTAAACTTGAAGTAGCTTTTCCGATTCATTATTTAGTGTTATACTAGTAGCATCTACAAAATTATCGCCAGGGTAATATTCAAGGGCTCCTGGATATGAGGCGGGTGCCCAAACTATTTTTGCCTGTGGAGCATAGGTTCTACACACTACTGAAAAATGTTGAAAGGCATCTATATACTGTCCTTTCGATTGCCAAGGATATAATTTTACAGGTACTTCCATTTCGGGATTAAACCTGATGTAAATATTTGACCGTTCTCCAATTATATCGGTGCACATTTTTTTGAATATTTTGTCGTAATTACCATTTATGACATCTGTTAGCGGATTATGGTTATAGGAAAAAAATTTTCTATCCCAGGTTTCAACAGTAATCATTACTGGAATATGTTCAGGAATTTGAGCTAACGCCTCCTTTTGAATATTCCATTGGTTTTTATTATTAAGCTTAAGAGTAAAATGAGAAAAAACATCAATATTTTGGCATGAAGTTTCTGATTTAAATGAAACTTTTGCTACAGGTACCATACTATTTTCTTTCAAGGTATTATCTGTATCGAATACATTAGAAACAATATTATAATGGATGGCCATGTATCCTAAAAGTAAGAGCACTGCCACAAAAGTCAGTATGTACAGGTAAGTTTTCTTCATAAAAGGATATTTCAAGATTTAATTAGCTTCAACAATTAAATAGTTACGAGGGCTGTGTTTATATATCTTATTGGACATTTTTTAGGAGTCTTTTCATAAACTTGTCTTGAAACTGTACCCAGGCAGCTACTTTACTTCTAGCCTTAATAATTTCTACGTCCATTTCAGTATTATAAAGATTAGTGAGCTCCTTGGGATCATTATTTAGATTGTATACTTCAACCGTATTCTCAGTTTCATTAAAAATATATTTAAGGTCATCATTTCGATAACCAAAAAGGTAATCAGACCAAGGTGCAAAATAAAAGGCTTCCGTTGAAGAAGTGCTTAATAGATCACGTCCTTGCCAAATTTCAGGTGTGTCAACGCCAATAATCGGAAATACTGTTGTGGCCAGGTCTTTCATTCCTGCAATATCTTTAACGCGCTCGCCATTAAACAGCGTGGAGTTTATTAAATAAAGTGGAACTTTTAGATTTTCTTCGTAAATGCCAGTTCCGTGTCCATATTGTGAATGCTGTCCAAAGGCCTCACCATGGTCGCCAGTTACCACTACTAGGGTGCTAGATGCTAGGCCTTTATCTTCCAGAATCTGCATCACTAAGCCTACAAGTTCGTCATTGCGTTTCAAACAATTAAGATACCTATTGAAACTTAGGTTTGAAACGCGAAAATCCTGTTCTTCATCTTCAAAGAAATAAGGGTAATGACCTTGTACGGTCCAAAGCATGGAGAAGAAGTTTTGTGTGGTGTCTTTGTCGAGCCAACTTGATAGTTGGTCTGCTAAACATAAATCGTTGATCCCATTTCCTTCCTTAAAAGTTTTATCAGCTAAATGGAATTGATCGTCACAGCTAATCATTGAGAAATCTTCAACGTTGTCGAACCCGCGATGAGCCAAATACTTATCACAGTTTTGAAATCGAAGATCCGCAGAGGTAAAGAAAGATGTTCGGTAACCCTTATCTTTAAGCAGGGAAGACATTGTTGGATGATTAATATCTGGGTTTTCTTGAGTAATACTTTTATATGATAAATCAGGATACATCGAAGCAAGAATTGAAACGAGAGAAAAATTTGTTGCTGGAGTATGCGCATACATCTGATCGAAAATTATGGACTGGTTAGCGTACTTGTTCAAATTTGGGCTTAATTGAAAGTTACCTCCATAAGCATCAAAATAAGCAGCTCCAGCAGATTCAAGTACAATTAACAGTACATTTTTTACCTGGTGATCTTTTGAAATGATAAGTGGCGTTTGTAGGGGTTTACTTTTGGCAGGATCGAATGATTCCTCGTCTGCAGTAAGATCTGTAGCAAAAAAGGAAGTATTTGAGTTCGCGGATATTAACGAATAAACAAATGCTGTGATAGGATTTTCTGACTGTCCTTTTGACCAAGTGATTTGGGTTCTAAATGAAAAAAACACTAACACGGTGATCGTTAATCCCAGAAGTGATAGTGTAATGTATTTTAAATTTTTTTTTGCAGTCAACAGTTTATACAAACCATATAATATTTTCGACACTATAAATAATGAAATGCAATAGGCTATTAAATTTAAAATAATACTAATGGATATATTCTCCTGTAAAGCGGTTTTAGCTTCGTCACTGCCTAAAAAATCCGAATAATAGAGCCATTGGTAAGAAAAAGGTTTTCCTAATAAAGTAACAGTTGTAATATTGGAAAATGCTGCAATAGTTGTAAAAATGGCAAAAAGAATGAATATCACGCTGATTGCGTTTTTGACTTTAATACGCTTTACCCATAGTATTGCAAGACCAAATAAAATTGTAATGCTGGCAACAAAACTAAAATCACTAAAACTTGCTCTAATGATTTTGACAATAAGTTTCGGATTATTAGTATAACTTGAGAGTCCGATCCCAACAATTTCAGAACGTGCAAGCGCTTGAAGGAAGATTAAACTAATACTCAGAAAGACGATATTTTCAAAACGAGATGGCGCTTGTACATAACCAATCCATTTTTTCTGTATTAAATATAATACTAAAAAAACGATAATAAGGAAAAGAAGTACCAACCAACCTATTGATAATATTTTTGATTCGGTTTTCTTAGGTGCCTCCGAATAGTTGGCGTTTTTTGTCACGGGAGTATCATCCGAAATTAGGATTTGCCCGTTGGAATGTAAATCCCAATAATCAATATAATGGCCTTGTTTGTTTTTAGTGATCCAGAAATAATAATTAAGGAGATGGTTTTTAGGAACTTTTACTTTAATTGTAAACGTATCTCCAAAAGCTGGCATAGGTGTAAATAAATTGCCATCAGTAAGTGTTGTATTTTCATTTAAGGCAACTAATGAATCTAAAGGGATGTTTTCAACATTCCACACTAGATAAACTGAGCCTGACTGTGGTGCAATGTACCTGATTTCTTTCTTAATGATGGAATCGACAACTAATACTTTATGATCTTGAGCAAGACTATAACCATAATTACAACCTATGAATAATAAAAAAAACATTAATTTTAATGGAGGAAATTTGGTTTTCATAATATTTTTCAAAATCCATAGCAATTAGATGTGATGAATCCATCTATTAATAATTGCGTTGATTAACGCTCCTAATTTAGTAAATAAATATTGATAAGAGAATCGGATAGAAACTCAGTAATATTAATTAGCAATTCTAAAGAAGCATTGACAATATCTCACAACAAGTTGAAGCCTACACTTTGAGTTGTTACTGTATTCTTTTTTGAGAAGTCTTATAGATGAAGGGCTTAATAAAGTTAAGTTTAGGACTCTGCGATTTCGATTATAACCTCAGGAACAGAATTTGCTGTTGTTCATTATTATAATATTGTTTATATGCTAACCGCATGTCCAATAGTAATGTTTTCATGTCATTATTTTAATTTAGTAGAAGATAAGTATAGAGCGTTTCTTTTGGCGTGCTTTACAAATGGTAACAAACCAAGTTGCTCTTTTTGGTTAATCGCACAGAATGATGTACAACTATTTCAACTATGCAAAAAGTCTTCTGATGTTGCAATCCCAACCAGTTTTACCACTGCACTAAGATTCGTATTTAATGTTTTAAGGCTATTCAATATTATCGCACTTTAAAATTGACTTTGGTACAACAAAAAAATCTCCTTTAACGGAGATCTTTTTTATAAGTAATGGTTAAATAATTATTTTAGTTCTTTGTAATTCGTTTGGTGGCAAAACCATTATCTGAATAAATTTTCAAAATATATATTCCGGCATTAAGTGCTTCGATATTAAGTGAGGTATTTAAAGCTTGAATTTTCTGTTCTAAAACCAAGCGTCCATTAATATCGAATAGACGAGCATCAGCCTGTATTTGATCTTTTAGTTTTATGTTCAGCGTATTTTTAACAGGATTTGGATAAACGTTTACAAAATTTGACGCGCTTAAATCATTGAAACCCATAGTGTCATCAGAATAGTAATAGATTGATCTCGTTTCAATCTCCCAAGATGCTGCACTTGGCATATCGTCATTACTATTTTCGCTGGTTGTACTAGTTAATAACCTATTATAATGCGGCATATCGTCGATGCCAATTTCATTAAGATGAACATTCACATAAAAAGGACTTCTATACTTAGAGAGTAAGGTAGATAAATCATAATCGTAGTCTGTTTTGTCTGTTTGCACCCAATTTATTCCGTCAGGAGATGTTGAAAAAATTTCGGTCATTCTATTATTAGCTTCTATCTTGTAATTAATCTTTTCATCATTTTTCCAGGCAGAGTTTTCCCATGTCTGAAATATAAATTCTGAAATATGACCTGTTGCAGCATCCCGATGATAAATATTTTTATCCGACAAAACCCAAATGTTGTTTTCAAACTCTTCAATAATTACTTCAGAAATTTTATTCGCTTCATAATTGACCACGCCCCGATCATCGGCAGTCCATTGTGTACCGTTCCATTCAGAGGAATGGAACGATACCATATTATCGCCGTCATAAACAAAATCCGTTTTGTCCTTTTGCTTCCATTCCACGCTGACCCAATTATAGGATATTTCTGATGTGAGGTTGTTATTGGTATAGGAAAGATCGTTTCTAAATACATTCATAAATGATTTTGTGGCATCATTCCAACTCAAGTAGATAGTTTGTGTTAAGTTATCGTTGGTGTCGTATGTGTACTGAGTTTGTGAAGCTGGTGTCCAAATGATTGACATCCAATAATAGCCTTTAGTTTCTTTTAGTTGGCCATTATCGTTATACGTATATTCTTCTTTGAAAACGTCGTTGTATTCCTGAGTATCAGAATCATAATCTTGTATAATTTTATGAGTTAACGATTCTTGACCATAAGATGTCGTTGAAACCCATAAAAGAGTAAATACTACGAAAAGTAGTTGTTTTTTCATAATTCATGTTTTAAGATTAATAAAAATATATGGATACAATAAAACGTTTTGAATCAGAAGGATACAAAATTTGGAGGTTCTATAAAAATAGAGAAAAAAAATGAACTATTTAGAAAACGTGAGGAATATTTTTAGAAGCCTATTCGAACCATTTGGATTTAAAAAATGCATCTTTTATGAATGAGTTTAACAGTTTTAAAATTGATTTACCGAATCTGTTTCCTCGTCTGTGTTCGCTTCTCTTGATATTATATTAATTGAAGGTTCTTTCAATGTTTCTTTATGGGCAATGCTTTTCTTTAAAAAAAATAACAAAGAAGGTAATAGAAGCGGATTATATAAGATTGCAAAAAGTTAAGTTGCAGAAACTATGCACCTAATGCAACTATCTCTCCAAAGCTGGACAATCTAAATACTGAAAACCCAAGGAACAGTACAAAATATTTGAAAGAGAGCTATAAGGTAAGATTAAAGGTGAACTTTACCGCTACGTTATCCGTGAATATTGGCAAATGATAAGCGCCGTAACGGTAGGCAAAGCTTAATCCAAAACCAAAAATAATTTTGTTTATCTCAAGTCCGGCTTCCGAATAGCCTTTGTTAAGGGTGCCAAAAGAAATTTCTTGATGGCGTTCAATATTGCTCATGTTTCCAAGAGCAAAACGGGAGATTAAAACTAATTGTGGTTGGATATGTTTTGTAATAATAATGGGTTTGATATAATGCTTGAGTTGAAGTGTGGCAAATCTGTCCGAAAAAAACTCGTTGAAATACATGGTTTCAAAGCTGTTAATACCTGCAACAGAAAACCGGTCTAAGATGGTCAGTTTGTTAATATTGTTGGGGTAAGCGTGGTAAAGATTAGTCAGTGGAGCTTTCCCTGTGACGATGCCACCCGTTAAGGTTGCTTCAGTGAATGAATCGCCTTCGGCATTATAATCAAATTTATAGATCGTCCTAAAGTCTATTTTAGTAAAATTGAAATCGCCACTTAATACATCTTTAAAGCTTTTAGATCCTTGTAGGGTAAAGTTAGGAAAACCTTCTTTTTCGACCTCTTCATCGCCACTATTTTCGAAAGTATTAAACGGATTCCATTGCAAGGACACTTTTGCAATACTCATCCGAAAATCCTCAAAAACTTTATCATCAACAAAAAAAGTATAGTCGTAAGTCGGGTCTATATTACTTTGGGATAGTTGGGTTTCAGATAATAAATACGGAGTGATTCTATGTTCAAGAGCAATTGACTTGGTAACATGATGATGAAACAGGTTTATATTCAGTAATCGAGGTTCGAAAAATGAAAAGAAACGTTTGTCAGTTAAAAAAGTGGAGCTTCCAGTTTCCTGTAAATCGTCAGTATAGGCAAGATTGACCCAAGTTTTTGATTTTGCTGAGAGTCTAAAACCACCACCAATACTATATTTAAAGGTATGGTCCTTAAACCCATAAACGACATAACCATTCATGCGGTATTTTTCAGATAGTTTTTCGTTGGTTCTTCCTCCCAAGCCAGATCGTAAACCTTCATATTGATTATATTTTACCAGGTAACGGAGGTCGATATCTATATATTTAGTGGGAAAAAAGCCATTTCCTATTTGTTTGAAAAACTTGCTTTTCTTGATAGAGTCCTGTTCTACAACAGTTAGAGTGTCTAAGGTTTTGGTTGGAGTTTGTGACTGTGCTGACCATATGCAAATAATAAAAAAAAGATAAACACAGTATTTTTGCATATGGAGAATGGTTAGTAATTAGTGTAAGGCTAAAAAAAGCGACTTGTAAGTCGCTTTCAATTATACGGTCATGATTTCCTTTTCTTTAACATCTAAGGCATCATCAATTCTTTTAACGTACTTATCGGTTAATTGTTGTACTTCTCCTTCAGCGCTTTTTTGAATATCTTCAGAAACATCTGTCAATTTTTTGATCTCTGTATTAGCATCTTTTCTAGCACTACGAACGCCGATTTTGGCATCTTCGGCTTCTGCTTTTGCTTGTTTAGCCAAGTCACGACGACGTTCTTCAGTTAATGGTGGTACGCTGATGATAATTAAATCGCCATTATTCATCGGGTTGAAGCCCAAGTTTGCGATCTGGATGCCTTTTTCAATTTCTTGAATCATCTTCTTTTCCCATGGCTGTACAGTAATGGTTCTCCCGTCTGGAGTATTCACGTTGGCAATTTGACTCAATGGGGTTTGTGCGCCATAATAGTTGACCATTACGCTGCCTAACATCGCAGGACTTGCTTTACCTGCCCTAATATTTCCAAACTGCTTCTCAAGATGCTTGATGGCATTGGCCATAGCTTCTTTTGTACTATCTAATATAAATATAATGTCTTCGTTCATCGTTAAAAATTTTTATTTCTAAAACAATTCAAAAAATGAGCCAAATGGCATCTTTTTGATTTATAGATTCACTGTCGTTCCAATTGTTTCCCCAGAAATCACTTTTAAAAGATTGCCTCTTTTGTTCATGTCAAAAACTATAATTGGCAATTCATTTTCTTGACTGAGTGTAAATGCTGTGGTGTCCATAACTTTTAGTCCTTTGCGCAACACGTCGTCAAAGGTAATGTGATCAAACTTAACTGCAGTTGTATCTTTTTCAGGATCTGCATTATAAATGCCATCTACGCGAGTTCCTTTTAAAATAACATCAGCTTCTATTTCAATTGCTCTTAAAACAGCGGCTGAATCCGTAGTGAAATAAGGATTTCCTGTGCCACCACCAAATATAACGACGCGTCCTTTTTCTAAATGACGCATTGCTTTTCTTCTGATAAAAGGTTCTGCAACTTGATTGATGTGAACTGCAGATTGTAAACGTGTGGGGATTCCTGCATCTTCCAAAGCACTTTGTAAGGCCAATCCGTTGATTACTGTTGCTAACATCCCCATATGATCGCCTTGTACACGATCCATGCCATGGCTTGCCCCTGCAACACCTCTAAAAATATTTCCGCCGCCAATAACAATGGCTACTTCAACACCTAATTCAATAATGGTTCTAATGTCTTCAGCATATTCAGCCAATCGCTTCGGATCAATTCCGTATTGCCGATCGCCCATTAATGCTTCGCCAGATAGTTTGAGGAGAATTCTTTTGTATTTCATGTGTTTATACTTATTGTTTTTCAATGGTCATACTTCGACTTAGCTCAGTACAGGCATGCTGTTCGCCATTAATCATTCCGTGGGATATTAAAATTTTTAGCATGCTCGTTTCATGTGTTGTGTTGAAAAGTTTAGCAAATATAATGATTATTGTAATTTACAAAAGTAGAAGTTGCTTATTTCCATCTTAAGCTTTCCATGATGTGTTTGATGTCTTTTTTTAAATAGTCGGCCGCCGGTAAAATGGAATCATAATTTGGCTTGGCGTAAAAATAAAGCGAACCATTTAAAAAATGATTGATACTGTCTGTAACATAAAACTGCGATTGCGATGCGGCATTGCCACCAATCTCGTAAAACATCCCATAAACCTGATGATCTTTGTTTTCGTAAAAATCACCTTCAATTACATCCGCTTTTTGGGTATGCTCCTGAGTCAGGTTTTGTGAATCTCTAATCAGCGGAATAAGGTTGTCTTCAGTGACCTTAATATAGGTCAAATAAATGGTGCCTTTTAATGTCGGATAGTCAATGTTAAGACCGAAAGTTCGATTTTTATCGTCTGTTTTGACTTTCTTGATCCGCTGTGCAAGGGTGTTCTTTTCAAAAGTGAAAGGTAAATCCGTTGCTGTTTCTATATATTCCGCTTGTGGATATTCCAATCTGAGAAAGCCTTTTGGTTTAGGAACAGGATCTTCGCCGCATGAAATACAGAAAAAAACAGTTATGGCAACGGCGGAAATTTTAAATTTCATCATTTTAAAATGGTAAATTTCACTTGTTTGATGCGCTTTTTATTTAAAACTTCAATGGTGAACACGTAATTTTTAAAATTTACTTTACTATTTCGTCGTGGAAAAAGTCCCGAAATCTCCAAAACAAAACCTGCTATCGTTTCTGCTTCACCTTTATGCTCCTCAAATTCGGAGTCGTCATCAAGGTTGATAATTTTGTAAAAATCTTTCAAGGGTGTTTTACCATCAAATGAATAGTTGAAATCATCAATTTTGGTATAGATCAAATCATCATCATCAAATTCATCACTGATATCGCCTACGATTTCTTCAATAACATCTTCTAAAGATACCAAACCCGAAGTGCCACCATATTCATCGACTACCACTGCTAAATGCACTTTCTTCTCTTGGAATTCAGCCATTAGGTCGTCTAACTTTTTGTTTTCGGGCACAAAAAACGGATCGCGCAACAAAGCGGTCCAATCAAATTGTTTGCGATCAATATAGGGTAGAAGGTCCTTAACGTATAAAATTCCAACAACATTGTCAATGGTTTCTTTGTAAACTGGAATTCTTGAATAGCCGTTTTTGACAACTTCCGCCATGATATCAGAGTATTTCTGATCATTGGACAAGGCAAAAATATCGATACGAGGGCGCATAACCTGTTTGGTGTCTGTATTTCCGAAGGAGACAATACCTTGCAGGATTTTATGTTCCTCCATAGTCGTCTCATTTGCGCTTGTCAGTTCCAAAGCTTGGGATAATTGGTCCACGCTAAGATTAGATTTCTGTTTGCCCAACTTATTATGAATGCCCAGGGTGATTGAACGCATTGGTAAACTTATGGGTGAAAAAACAACGTCTAAGATATTTAATGGTTGCGCCATGAACATGGCAAATTTGATTCGGTTTCTATTCGCGTAAATTTTTGGGAGGATCTCTCCGAAGAGTAAAATTAGAAGTGTGGCGACAACCACGTCAAAAACAAAAGCAAGATCAAGTTTTAAATTGAAAACTTCAACAACCATGTTCCTTCCTGCAAAAATAGTTTTGCTAATGGTAGCAAAGAGCAGGATGGTAGCAATATTAATAAAGTTATTTGCGACGAGTATGGTAGCCAAAAGCTTTTTGGGACGCTCAAGAAGTTTTGAAATAATTTGGAATGCAGTCGATTTTTGATGCAATCCATTGTCTATATCAGAACGGGTTAATGAGAAAAATGCTACTTCAGCACCCGAAATAAGAGCGGAACAAGCGAGCAAAACAAAAACTGAAACAACCCCTATAATTAATGAGAAGTTATCAGAAGACAAAAAGATGAGAAATTGCGTGGGTTCAGGGTCCAATACAAGAGAAATTAGTTATTTTTTTTAAAATGGTAAATCATCATTTTTTCCAGGCTCAGCTACATTAGTATTTGTATTTGTTGCTGACGGTCCTTGATGTGAAGGGTTTTCTTGACTTTCATTTTTGGTGGTTAGAAATGTAAAATCGGTACACTGGATTTCAGTAGAATAACGTTCAACTCCCTTGTCGTCCGTCCATTTTCTTGTTTTAATACGGCCTTCAATATAAACTTTATCGCCTTTGCTCAAATATTTTTCACAAATTTCAGCCGCTTTATTACGTACCACTATATTATGCCACTCGGTATTGGAAATACGTTCATTGGTTTGTTTACTTGTATAAGTCTCATTAGTGGCCAAAGGAAATCTTCCAACGCAATTTTTATCATCAAAATAATGCATTTTCACATCATCTCCCAAGTGTCCAATTAACATGACCTTATTTAAAGTTCCTGACATAATATATTTGAAATTAAGATGCAAATTTAACCATTTGCATTGATTTAATTAAAAGTAATGAAAATATATGAGTTTTTTGTTACTGTTTGAGTACGTCATTTTTAAATTGATCATCCTTTTTACACCATTTTTTAGGAGAGGAAAATAAAAGATTAGTTGTAATCGGGGTTAATAGTTAGTGCGTATTCTTGTAAGAACAAAACAGAAGAAATTATAAACTCATGTTTGTTATGTAACAACTTAAGCATTAAAAAATTCATCAATAAAATTACTAATCAATTTAGATGTTGGATATTTCTTTAGATCAACTATAGGAAGCCCTTTTTGGGGTAGTTTGTCAATTTCAATAATCCAAAATTTGGTGTGTAAATGTTGATGAGAAAGTTTGTGTACAATGTCCTTACTATTATATAGACTATACTCAAAAGGCATGTCCGAAAAATAGGACTTTATAAAAGAATGCTTTTTAAAGTCGGAAATCTTTAATTTCTGCTCTGTTTCCAACAATGGAAATTGGTAAAGATTTTGCCAAATCCCTTTTTTTATTCTTTTCTGAAAAACAGTTTGTTTATTGGTAGATAGGAGCACCAGGAAATTAAAATATTTTGTAGTGACCTTTGGCTTATTCAGTTTGACAGGCAATGCATCTATTTTATTTTTCTGAAGAGCGACACAACTTTCATTTAGAGGACAAATTGAACAATACGGATTTTTCGGTTTGCATTGGATGGCGCCAAACTCCATAATGGCTTGGTTGTAATCTGATGGATTTTTATGGTCCATCAATGAGGTCGCCAGTATTTTAAATTCCTTAATTCCTTGTGAAGAATTGATTGGGGTCTCAATGCCAAAATAACGTGACAATACTCGGTAAACGTTTCCATCCACAACCGCTGTAGGTTCATTAAAAGAGATAGATGCTATGGCACTGGCCGTATAATCACCCACACCTTTTAGTTTTATGAGGTCGTTATAGGTGTTTGGAAAAATGCCGTTCAGTTCGTTGGCCACGTATTTCGCAGATGTGTGTAAATTCCGAGCTCGAGAATAGTATCCCAATCCTTGCCAGAGTTTTAAAACATCCTCTTCTTGGGCGTTAGCAAGTGCAAAAACTGTTGGGTATTTGACGATAAATGCTTCGTAATAAGGAAGACCTTGTGCAACTTGTGTCTGTTGTAAGATTATTTCGGATAACCAGATGTAGTATGGGTTTTTGGTGTTTCGCCAGGGCATTTCCCGCTTATGTTCTGAATACCAAATAGTTAATGTCTTGTTAAATTTCATTCTTTTTTTGTAATTCAGGGCAAAAATAAACCTTTACAGCCTTAAATTTTAATTAATTAGGTTTGAAATATTGAAATTAAAATGTCTATATTTGCATCCCTTATAATTAATAGATAAACCCTAAAATTAGTAACAATGACAAAAGCTGATCTAGTAGCAAAGATTTCTGA
>JBBSRC010000079.1:0-21230 GCA_038243395.1 Flavobacteriales bacterium
GTTGGTCATAACGGTCTTCATTAAAATCAAAAAAATGGACTTCAATGGATTTTTTATCGCCGTCAAATGTTGGATTCATGCCTATATTCATCATTCCATAAATGGCTTTATTGTTATAGGTCGAACATACCGCATAAACACCATTTTGAGGGATAAGTTTATAGTTTTCGTCAACGTTTATATTTGCCGTTGGAAATTCCATCTTCTTGCCAAAACCTTTTCCTCTGACCACAATTCCATTGATATAATAGTCATATCCCAGGAAGGCATTTGCTGTTTTAATATCGCCCGACACAAGTGACGTTCTTATTTTGGTGGAACTCACAGCAACATCTTGTACATCCTGGACTGAAATTTCTTCAACTTCAAAATTAAACTCAGCACCGAACCTTTTTAAGTCATCAATATTGGCGCTTCTGTTTTTGCCAAATTGATGGTCATAGCCAATAATCACATGCTTTACGTGAAGCTTGTCTACTAAAATAGTTTTGACAAAATCGCGCGCAGAAAGTTCAGCAAAATCCTTGGTGAACTCATTTACGTAAATATAATCCAATCCTAAAGCTGATAGGATTTCTTTACGTTCTGCTATTGTATTCAAGAGTTTAATATTTGTATTTTGCTGCAGCACCATACGAGGATGCGGAAAGAAGGTAAGCACCACAGAAATGAAGTTGTTTTCCGATGCTTTTTTAATGAGTTTCCTGATGATTTTTTGATGTCCGATATGGACGCCATCAAACGTACCAATAGTAACTACTGACGGTGTTTTTGAAATGGAACGGTCTGATGTGGTAATTACTTTCAAGTGATTTTTTTTGTAAAAATAACTATTTAAGAGGTTAAAAAAAATTACTAGTTATAAGGTTTTAGGCTATATTATTTAAACGGGTTAAGATACTTACTATTATTAGTTGAACATTTTGGGTTATTTAGAAGACGAAAAATTAATAAGTATCTTAATTAAATAAGTGTTTATTTTTGACCCTTAGAATCACGGCCCTTTTTATTGTGATATATTTAATTTGAACGTAACTTTCACTGCTCTAAACGTTATTGACGCCAGCCAAATATAAATTATATGGAAAATAAGTACTTAAAAACATTTTTATTTTTATTAATATTTTTTTGCATTTCAATGACCTATGGTCAAAAAAATCATTCTCCTTGGACCCTGATCATTAAGAAAAGTGTTTCTCAAGATAGAGTTCTGCCTCAAGAAGCCAGTGCTGCAAAAGCCACTTATTATCAATTGGATATGGAACTTTTGAAGTCTAAATTACACAATGCGCCAAAAAGAGTTTTGGGTATTCAATCTAAAGCGTTTTTAGATTTTCCAAATGCTGATGGTTCTATGGAAGTCTTCAGGATTATGGACTATTCAGTTATGGCGCCAGAACTTCAGGCAAAATTCCCTGAAATTCGTTCATATATTGGACATAGCTTGGAAGATGCATCTACCGTAATTTATTTCAGTATCTCCCCAGAAGGCTTGCATAGCATGACGATGTCTATCGACAAGGGCACTGAATTTGTTAATCCTTATACAAGTGATGGTGTTTACAAAGCATTTTCAAGAGGTGATATGCCCGTGTCTCAAAACACATTTGAATGTGGTTTTATTGAAGACGATGTTTTAAATAGAAACGGCATGGATGCCGATTTTACTGCGGCTCTGAATGCGCATGATGGCACAAGGCGTACCTTTAGATTGGCTGTAGGCACTAGTATTGAGTACACTAATTTTCACGGATGCACGGTTGCGTCTGCTTTGGCAGCGATTAATACTACGATGACACGGGTAAATGGTATTTACGATAGAGAGTTATCCATTAGAATGACTTTAGTGGCCAACAATGATCTTCTAATTTCAACCACTGGCAATAGTATTTTTACAAACAGTGAAAGTATTTCGGCAACTACCGGTATAATTAATGGACTTATTGATACCACCAGCTATGATATTGGACACACTTTTACCACAGGTTCTGGGGGTAGGGCCTATTTAAGCAGCGTTTGTGCAAATAATAAAGGTGCCGGAACTACAGGTTTATCAAATCCTGCAGGCGATCCATTTGCCATCGACTATGTATCTCACGAAATCGGACATCAGTTAGGAGCTACACATACATTTAACGGCACTGCGGGTAATTGTGCGGGAAATAGTAGATCGAGTACGACAGCTTATGAACCTGGAAGTGGATCAACCATTATGGCTTATGCCGGTATTTGCGCGCCTCAAAATGTTGAGACCAATACCCGTGAATATTTTCATCAGGCAAGTTTGCGTCAAATTTGGAGAAATATTACTGTGGGCAATAGTAAATGTGCAGTTTTAACCGCAACAGGAAATGCGGCACCTACGGCAAATGCTGGAGCCTCATATAATATCCCGATTTCTACACCTTACAAATTAACAGGTGTTTCTACAGATGCAAATGGCACTACAGCACATACCTATACTTGGGAACAATTTGATTTGGGACCGGCCGGTATGCCATCAACAACTACTGAATTTGGGCCGATGGTGCGTTCTTTTGAAGGCACAAGAAATCGTGTGAGATACATCCCAAGATTACAGGATGTGATTGCGGATGGTGCCACTTTATCAGCTTGGGAAAAGTTATCTTCCGTGGGAAGAGTTCTTAACTTTGTTTTAACCGTGAGAGATAATGATTCACGAGGCGGACAGACTGCTGTGGATAATATGAGAGCCACAGTTGTAGCAAATGCAGGACCATTTAAGGTCACTTCTCAAACTTCAAATGGGACTTGGGAAATTGGATCAAATAAAATAGTTACTTGGGATGTGGCCAATACCAATGCCGCACCTATAAATACAAAAACAGTCAACATCAAACTATCAAAAGATGGCGGTCAGACCTTTCCTTATACCTTAGCGTCGAATGTGCCTAATGATGGTTATCATGAAATTTCAGTTCCTAATGGTACATTAACCGCTCAAGCGAGGATTATGGTGGAAAGTGTAGGCAATATTTTTTATAATGTGAGCACTTCTGATTTTAGTATTATTAATGTAGATTTCCTTTTAAATTTTTCACCTTCTTCAGTTGTGACTTGTCAACCTGATGATGTGGTATATAAATTCATTTACAATACTTATCAAGGTTTCAACAAGAGGACTACTTTTTCCGCTACTAATTTACCAGCGGGAACTACTGCTTCATTTAACCCAACGTCTGCAATTGCCGATGGTACCGCGGTTACTATGACGATTAATAATATGGATGCTGCTAAGCCAGGGAGTTATAATATTACGGCAATAGGGACTTCAGGTGCAATTACCAATAGTTCGACTTTAATGCTCGATGTGTTTAATGGCACTATTGCTCCAATACCTTTATTGACACCTAGCAATGGTGCTTCAGGACTTTATAATGAGGTGATCTTAACTTGGCGCGATGATATTAATGTGGAAGAGTATTTAGTGGAGATTTCAACCGATAGTAATTTTAATACGCTTTTGGAATCTCATAGCACGACGTCCACTTCTTATGCAACAAGTCTAGATTTAGAAACGGTTTATTATTGGAGAGTTAAGGGTTTTAATCAATGTTCAGCAGGGACGACATCTGTAGTTTATAGTTTTTCTACTGGAGTGCCGACTTGTGATTATTCGAAATCCGCGACAGATACGCCCATTGTAATTTCCGCAGAGGGTTCAAACACCTATACGTCTACAATTGCAGTAGTTGAAAACTTACCGATCACTGATGTTAAAGTGCTGGTCAATATTAGCCATACGATGGTTAATAATTTACGGTTGATTTTAATAAGTCCATCGGGCACACAAATTATTTTATCAGAAAATAATGGCGATATTTTTGATGCCGATTATAAAAACACCATTTTTGATCAGGAAGCTGAGACTTCAATTACGGCAATACCTTCTCCGTTTACAGGTTCATTTAAGCCCGAAGGAGATTTGTCTCTTCTTAATGGCGAAATGTCTGCAGGCAAGTGGAAGCTTCAAGTTAGCGACACTTTTAATGAAGATGGAGGCAGCTTAGATGAATTCACCTTAGACCTTTGTCTGGCGCGACCGTTATCCATTGATGAAAATAGCTTCGAGAGCTTTGCCGTATTTCCAAATCCAAACAACGGTGAATTTACGGTCAAGTTACAATCGCATTCTGGTGAGGATATTAAAATAGATGTTTATGATATCCGTGGACGAAAGCTTTTTGAAAATCGTTTTAAGAATTCAATTAACTTTAGAGAAGTTATCCGATTGAACAATGCGCCATCTGGTATGTATTTAATCTCTATTTCTGACGGATTAAGGACGGTTACGAAAAAAGTATTAGTCAATTAAATGTCTTAAGACACAAACAAAAAGCCGTCTCATTACTAAATGGAGACGGCTTTTTTATGAGCTATGCTTTTAAATATATGGTTAGATTACTCGAAAACATTTGTCATATAAAAAACCTTTTCATAATTATGAAAAGGTCTGTTGCAAAATAAAGACGTCACTCAAATTATTTCAATAATCTGCAATCTAATTATAAACCTACAGTCCAATCGTTGGTCCAAGTAGGTATGGCAGTTCCGTTGCCGGCACCGGTAGCATTTTCGTTCACGTTGAATACCGAAGATACATCAACAGCAACTCCAGTCGTGTTTTTTCCAACCGATAGCGTAGTGACTTTGTCAAATTTGACGTTCGTAGCGATCAATTCGCCCGCAGTTACGTAGCCAATACTCTCGTCATGTTGAATGTCGAAACCTGTTTTCCAATTGCTCAGCACCACGTTGTCAAATTTCGCTTTGGTGCCTACTCTTAATTTTATCGCTTGAGATTCCGAGCTTGTATCTGTTGTGCCTAAACCAATCAGCGTCAAATTTTTGATCGTCGGGTTGGAAATAGGTGTTGCCAAGTGATTATTGGAGTTGTTATCAGCTTCTACGCCTCTGTTACCTGCATTTGTTCTGACACCATACCAGTTCTCACCAGTTCCAGACCAACCTTCAGTCCAGTCGAACAAATCATCTCCGACCTGATCAGAAAAATTGGTTACTACCAGATATTTCGCGTTTGCGGTCCCTCCAAAAAACTCAAACCCATCATCTGAGCCTTCGTGAATTTGTACATATTCTATGTTTGTTCCACTACCCACACCAAATAAAGAAAGACCGTTGAATTCCTTTTCCGAATTATAAGCAAAACCAGAATATTCAATTCTTAAATATTTAATAGAACCTGAGCTATCAGTACTATCTCCGCCACCATAAGTTAAGTCAGAAACTTCTGCAGATGCTGTGATGCCTTTATTAATCGGAGCTTTTCCGCATAATACGAGTCCGCCCCAAGCACCAGGATTTTGAGTAGTTGCCGTCATAACTACAGGTTTTGCAGCGGTTCCTTGAACATCGATTTTACCATTTTGCGCCACGGCAATATATCTTACCGAAGCAAAGTCTTCACTCGATACCGAAGTGGCTTCTATTTTAACACCTTCTTTAATAATCAATTTCGCGCCTGCGTTGACAATGAGTTTTCCAGTTAATTTATAAGTTCCGGATTCTAAAATGACTTCGCCTTCATTGATTTCTCCAGTAAGATTCTCACGATCCAAGACAAAGGTTGTTCCTCCATCGGTAGATGTGCTGTCATCAGTGCTTGAGCATGCCGTTGTAAATATCAAGGCAAATAAAAAGACTGTTCCTAAAATTTTCGAGATTGTTTTTTTCATAATGTTTACTTGTTAATTGTGTTTTTAATGTTAAAATTATTGGGTTGTTAAATTTGAAGCTGTTATCATGAGTTTGTAAAAGATGATTAGAGCTGGTAGTTCAATCCTAGTTTGAAAAAAGCGCCATGTTTGTATGATAATACGGTAATGTTTTCTGGACTATTTTCTTGAACCCTTTTGATTGCTGGATTCAGCAGGTTTTTGATGGTTAAATCAATACCTAAGTGTTCGTTTATTTTGGTTTTGAAGATAAAGTCTAATGTGCCCATACCCTTGTCTACCAAATTCCCTTTTGTTTCCACCCCAAGTGCATAGAGTCTGTCCGAAGTATAGGAGAAAGCTAGTGTCGCCATCATATTCGCGTCCGTGTTAAAATTCTTGAGAAAGGTTATATCGGCGTTCATCAAAAAATCAGCAGCCCCTGTGAAGCTTGACGTGTCATTGGTCAAATTGGTATTATAATTCGTTTCTTTTCTTATTTTTTCCGAATCTAAATCTTGATGCGTTTGCAAATAAGAAGCATTAACACCTGCAGAAAGCTTACTGGACTGCTGTTCATTAAAATTGAAAATATCTTTTCTAATCTCAATTTCAACACCATACACATAACCAGTGTCGCCTGTGTTTAAGAATGAGATATCATTGGTAGAGGACGCTAAAGTGATTTCGTTGATTGGGTCTAAAATGTATTTTCCAAAGGCTGTGACGGATAAAAGCTCTGAGTTTTTAGGGAAAATCTCCCATTTTAAATCAAGGTTATAGTTTTGTGAAGGATAGAGATCAGGATTACCAACTTTGACCTCAGTCACGTCTTCATAAATAAAGAGCGCCCGTTCTTTAAATTGAGGTAGGGTGTAAGTTTTACTGACTCCCAAACGTAAATTCTGGGTGTTGTTTAATTCATATTTTAAGATGACACTTGGCAGAAACTCATTTCTGTTAAACGTATTGCTTTTTCCAGAGGCATCCAATTGTGTTCTCCAGGATACGGTCTGTTCAACTTTTTCAAATCTTAAGCCTGCCAGAGCGCTCAGTTTATCTGAAAGTTTATACTCCAAACTCGCAAATCCGGCATGAATCGTTTGTTCTCCATTATAAGTTTGCGGGGTTAATCCTGCAAAGGATTCAATGCTGAACATGGCATTTTCAAAATATTGTTGGTTCAAGAACAAATCCAAATTATCTGGATTGACCGGCGTGTTCAACTGGGTTCCTGCAATTCTGAAATTAAACTGAATGGCCTCGAAATCACGTTTTTTAAATCTGCCGTTGTAACCGAAAGCCACTTTTCCTTTGGCAACACCATTCGCGTCTTCATTTAATTTATAGCTTATGGATAAATTTGCTGCCAACTCATCTTCAACTAAATTTTGATAATAGCGGTGGTTATCGGTAATGGTGTTTTGAGCAAAAACATAACCCTTGGAGGTCTCCGAATATTTTAAAGTGTTTTGAGTTCGATCGGGCATATTACCTGCTACTTTGTTGTAAGAGGCTGCCCAGTCAAATTCTAACTTATCGGACAGTTTATGAGTGCCTAATAATTGGTGAATCAACAAGGTGTTCTGAACATAGGTGCTGCGCTGAATGAGGCCGTTGCCATCTTCAGCAATGTCGCGAATAAAGCCTTGATAGGTATCTCTGGTTTGATTTGAAGAATTGACCATCAAAAAGTTATAAGCTAATTTGTGGTTAGAGTTAATGCGGTAATTGGCATTGAACATTCCTGTGGTATTAGTGTCATAAGAAAAACGCTCTTGATGGAAAGCTTTCAGTTTCGCCCCTTGTGCATTGACACTTTGATTGATGCCTTCCCGATATTCAAAACCATTATCAAAACTGATAGTTGCAAATAAATTAAGTTTGCTTTTTTGGCCAATATTAAAGGATTGACCGGCTTTTAGGCTCATTGCGCTGCCTAGTGGTTTTTCTTTAATGGGGGCTAAGTTATTTTCAAAACTATAGCCATTAAGCGGATTATTGGGAATGCCATAAGATGAAAAGCCAACTCTGTTTGGGCCATCCTGGAGGTTAAATTTATTGAATTTATCAATTACATTCGTTCCCAAAGAAGTGCCTAGAGAAATTGATAGCATCCCTTTCCCTTGGTAATTAATGGATGTAACATCCACATTGCCACCTGCAAAGTCTCCAGAAATTTTAGGCCCGTAAACTTTATCAATTGAAATGAACTCGACAATATCTGTCGAAAAGAGATCCAGCGAAATGTTTTTCTTTTCAGGATCATTTGACGTTATGGGAAGTCCATTAAGGGAGGTAGAATTATAACGATCTCCGAGACCGCGCACGTATATGGTATTGGAATCTTCCTGTCTGGAAACTCCAGTTGTCTTAGTAACCGCACTGGCTACATCGCTCACGCCTTTTCGTGACAATTCTTCTATGCCTATATTTTGCTTGATTTCGATGGCTTTTTTTTGGTCTAACAGCAATGCGGTTTCACTCTCTTTTCGTGAGGATGTTGTGATGATCACCTCATCTAAAGCATCAGCACTGGCAAGCATGTCCACATCAATGCTTAAAATTTTACCCTCAGTTAATGCAACTTCAATCTCTTGGGTTTGATACCCAATAAAACTATAGATTAAGGTGTAGCGGCCTTCATCTAAATTATCAAAACTGTAGGTGCCATCCATGTCTGAAGTTGTCCCGATGGTGGTGCCTTTTATGAGTACGTTTCCAAAGGCCAAAGGTTCACTATTATATTCTTTGTCAACCAATTTTCCCGCAATGGAAGCGGTGGATTGTGCACTGAGGATTGATGTAAAAATAAAAGGCAATACTATTAAAATAGACTTCATTTGTTAGTTAATTAATTTACCACAAAGAAAGTCATGATGTGTCAGAGCGAGGTTAACTCAAGATGAAACCTAAGTCATATAAAAGTTAGCGCAATGTTAGCTTAAGGTGAATTATTGCAAATTGGACTTCTTAATTTAACATTGAAAAATGTATCTTGCAGGCGCATAAATTCTTACTATGAACTGGGAGCAATTATTATCATTAAAACGATTTGGAGACACGCACAAACGCATTCGCAAAGAACAGGACGAAACGCGTTTGGGTTTTGAGGTAGATTATGATCGTGTCATTTTCTCTTCAGAATTTAGAAGTCTTCAGGATAAAACTCAAGTCATTCCATTGTCTCAAATTGATTTTGTACATACACGTTTGACACACAGTCTGGAGGTTAGCGTGGTTGGACGAAGTTTGGGACGTCGTGTTGGCCAAAAAGTATTGGCAAAATACCCACATCTTCAAAATATCCATGGTTATCAGGCCAATGATTTCGGCGCTATTGTGGCGGCAGCTGCCTTGGCTCATGATATTGGGAATCCACCGTTTGGGCATTCTGGAGAAAAGGCGATCGGCGAATTTTTTAAAAATGGCAAAGGCAAACATTTCCAAACGCATCTAACCGCTAAAGAATATCAAGATTTATGTGATTTTGAAGGTAATGCCAATGGCTTTAAAATATTAACTGAAAGCCGCGTTGGTCGGTTAGGTGGTTTGCGCCTCAGTTATGCCACGCTTGGAGCTTTTACTAAATATCCTAAAGAGTCCCTACCTAAAAAGCCATCGTCTCATATTGCCGATAAGAAATATGGATTTTTTCAAAGTGAAAAAGAGGCTTTTGTTGAGGTTGCTGATGAACTCGGACTCTTAAAACGTACAGAGAATAAAGATCTAAGCTATTCCCGACATCCTTTGGCATTTCTCGTAGAAGCAGCGGACGATATTTGTTACACGATTATCGATTTTGAAGATGGTATCAACCTCGGTTTGATCGATGAAGAATATGCATTGGAATATCTGATTAAATTAGTAAGAGATACGATCAATACGAATAATTATCATGCCTTATCTAATACGGAAGACCGCATCAGCTATTTGCGTGCTTTGGCAATCAGCACTTTAATCAATGAAACGGTCGAGTTGTTTATGACTCATGAAGACGATATTCTCAGTGGAAAATTTGAAAAAGCTTTATTGGACGTTTCTAAATATCAAGCGCAGATAAAAGATATTATTAAACTCAGCGTTGAAAAAGTATATCAATCCGAAGAAGTCATTGATAAAGAAATAGCAGGATTTAAAATCGTTGATGGTATTCTTGATGTTTTCACAGATACTATTGTTAACCACCATCAAGGAACCTTGAGTAACTATCATATGTTAATTCTTAAAATATTTCCGTCAACATTAGATTTGAATCAGGGGAGTTTGTATGACAGCATATTAGGCATTTGTAATTATGTGGCTAAATTCTCAGATAGTAAAGCCATTTTAACGCATAAGAAATTGAGAGGCACACATTTTAAATACATTTTGCCGTTTAAATTTACATTTAATCGGGATTTGTGTATATTTGAAATAATCCTAACCCACTCATTATGAAAAAGAATGCTTTTGGCGCTATAATAATCATGCTGATAACTATCGCTTTTTTATTTGTACTTAATGATCTTTCAAAGTCGAACGATCAAATTCATGCTAACGCACATAAAACCAATCAGACATCCGATTTAGTCGGACTCGATCGCGAGTAAGGCAACTTTTAGACTTTTGACGATATGATCGGGGTCCAATTGTGCCAATTGTTGCAATTGAGCAACACTTCCTTGTTCCACGAAAACATCAGGAATACCTAATATTTTTATGGGGATATGATAATTATGTTCTGCGGCAAACTCTAAAATTGTTGATCCAAATCCGCCTTTGACAGTGCCATCTTCAACGGTAATGACATATTTAAAAGCTTTGAAAATCTCATGTAGAAGTGCTTCGTCCAAAGGTTTTACAAAACGCATATCGTAATGTGCAATGAGATCTTTAGCCTCTATTTCTGAAATTGCTTCTTTCGCGTTTTGGGCAATATATCCGACGGTTAAAACAGCAATATCTTTCCCTTCCTTAAGTATTTGACCTTTTCCAATTTCCAGCTTTTTAAAAGGTAGTTTCCAATCAGGAATCACACCATAGCCACGCGGATATCTTATCGCGATGGGATTTTGAAGTCCCAATTGGGCAGTGTACATGATGTTGCGTAATTCAGTTTCGTCGCGAGGTGCAAAAATGATGAGGTTTGGAATGCATCTTAAATACGCCATATCAAAAACGCCGTGATGGGTTGCGCCATCTTCACCAACCAATCCTGCACGATCCAAACAAAAAATAACCGGTAAATTTTGTAAGGCGACATCATGAATCACTTGGTCATAGGCACGCTGTAAAAACGTAGAATAAATATTGCAAAAAACAACCATGCCTTGTGTAGCCATTCCTGCGGATAAAGTCACGGCATGCTGCTCTGCAATGCCCACATCAAAAGCACGATCTGGCATTTGATCCATCATGAATTTTAAGGAACTTCCAGTGGGCATTGCTGGTGTAATGCCAACAATTTTCGGGTTTTGTTCTGCTAATTCAACTATGGTTAGTCCAAAGACATCCTGAAATTTTGTAAGTGCCGATGCCGATTTTGTAATCAATTCGCCCGTTGAGGAGTCGAATTTTCCCGGAGCATGATAGGTTACCTGGTTTTCCTCAGCTTGTTTTAAGCCTTTTCCTTTAGTGGTAATGACATGTAGAAACTTAGGACCTTTCACGGTTTTTAACCGTTGAAGCTCCTTGATGATTGCGTTGATATCATGACCGTCGATTGGTCCGGTATAATTAAAGTTTAAGGCTTCAAAAATATTATCTTGTTTTTCGGTTCCTTTTTTAACATTGGTCAAATATTGTTTGAGCGCGCCCACACTTGGATCGATCCCAATGGCATTATCGTTAAGGATGACCAATAAATTAGCGTCAGTAACGCCAGCATGGTTAAGGCCTTCAAAAGCCATTCCGCTGGCAATGGAGGCGTCGCCAATAATGGCCACATGCTGTCTGTCTTCGCCTTTTAGTTGTGAGGCAATTGCCATTCCTAATGTGGCCGAAATTGAGGTAGAGGAGTGTCCAACTCCAAAAGTATCATAATCACTCTCCTCCCGTTTTGGAAAACCGCTGATACCATGGAGCTGGCGGTTCGTATGAAAAATAGCTTTTCTACCGGTTAAAAGTTTGTGACCATAAGCTTGATGGCCAACATCCCAAACCAATAAATCTTGGGGCGTATTAAAGACATAATGTAGAGCGATGGTCAATTCTACAACTCCTAAGCTTGCACCTAAGTGTCCTTCTTTGGTGGCTACGATATCAATAATAAATTCTCGCAACTCTTTAGCAAGTTGCGGTAAATCGGATTGATTTAAAGCCCTTAGATCTGAAGGGAAATTGATATGATCCAATAATTTTTTCATCTGATTACAAATGTAACATTACAAATTGTATTTTTGATTTTTAACCTTTGAAGATTGCCTCGTGGAAAATCCTTTTGACGACATTTATTTTATGAAAAAAGCTTTGCAGGAAGCTGAAATTGCTTTTGATAAAGGCGAGATTCCTGTGGGTGCGGTAATTGTAATAGACAACCGAATTATTGCAAGAGCGCATAATTTAACCGAACTTCTTACGGATGTCACTGCACATGCCGAAATGCAGGCGATCACCGCGGCTTCTAACTTTTTGGGTGGAAAATACCTCACCAATTGTACGCTTTACGTCACTTTCGAACCTTGCCAAATGTGCGCAGGAGCATTGTATTGGAGTCAAATAAGCAAAATCGTGTACGGTGCAACGGATAGTGAAAGAGGCTGTATAGCATTAAATACCAAACTCCACCCAAAAACAAAAATGATTGGAGGTGTTTTAGCAGAAGAATCTGCGCAATTATTAAAACGTTTCTTTATTCAAAAACGAAACCTGAATTAAAATTTTTTCTCCTTTCCTTTCTCGCGCATTTTGTCGAGATTTTCTTTAGTTAGCATATAATCCTTAAAGCTTTTATCTTTCCATCGGTAAAAAGCAAACAATGGAAATACAACAAAAAATAAACCCGCGACCCCAAAGCCGATCATTTTTTGAGAATATTCAGATTCAAAAATAAACCCTCCCGCAACACTGCCTAAGGAAAGAATTGATAAGATTATTATTAGATATTTCATTATTTATTAAAGTTAATCAGCTCTTCTCTGTAAGCTGTTAATAATTTGGATTTTGAAACAAACCCATCATATTTCCCCTTTTTGATGACGGGAAGATTCCATGCTCCTGAATTTTGAAATTTTTCCATAACCTTTTGCATAGAATCTTCTTCAAAGACAATGACATCAGGAGGATTGTGTAAATAGTCTTCCACAAAAGTAGTGTCATATAAGTTTTGATCAAATAGCATTTCTCGAATATCATCTAATAAAATAATACCCAAAAACTGATTCTCGGAATCCGTTACAGGAAATAAATTTCGTGCCGATTTTGATACGCCGGTTTGAAGCATTTCGCCAAATGTCATTTTTGGATCCAACCGAATAAAATTTCTTTCAATCACGTTTTCAAGGCGCATGGTGGTTAAAACATTCTTATCTCTATCGTGAGTTATCAAATCGCCTCTTTCCGCCAATTCACGCGTGTAAATGGTGTGTTCCATATAATTTTTAGTAATCATAAAGGAGATGGCCACTGTAATCATTAAGGGTAAGAATAGCGCATAGCCGCCCGTAATTTCAGCAATTAAGAATATGGCGGTTAAAGGTGCATGAATTACTCCGGCAATCAAGCCTGCCATGCCAACCAACGTAAAATTAGCTTCAGAAACTTGAAATCCTAAACCTAAATTATTTAAAATCTTGGCAATAACATTCCCCAATGCGCTTCCCATAACCATTGTAGGGACAATAACACCGCCGACACCACCTGCGGCAAAAGTAGTGGTCATGGCAATGACCTTAAATAGTGTAAATCCTAAAAGCAGAACAATGACGACCCACACATTATCTAAGTATTTATCAAAAGGATTGGAGCCTAAAGCGTTTAAATAATTCCCGTTAAATAAATCGCGCGTAAAGCTTAATCCTTCCCCATAAAGTGGCGGAATTAAATAAAGCATGATCCCGATCGCTAACCCACCAACCAATAATTTGACAAAGCGCGTTTTAAATCGGTCGAAGAAAGCATAGATGGCAAAATAGATTTTTGTAAAATAAAGAGAGGCAATCCCAGTACCAATGCCCAAAATGATGTAAAACACCATGTCATGCATCGAAAATTTATCTGAAACCACAAAGTCAAACAATACTTCTCTTCCTAAGAAAAAGTAAGAGGTCAAAATCGAGAAAATTGAAGCGATCAATAAAGGCAATAAAGAGGCGAATGCCAGATCAAGACTAAACACTTCAATGGCAAAAACAATGCCCGCTATTGGCGATTTAAACATGGATGCCATCGCAGCTGCAGTTGCGCAGGCAATCAATAAGGTTCTCGTTTTTCGATCCACGCGTAGCAGTCGGCTTAAATTGGAGCTCAATGCAGATCCGGAAGTTATGGCGGGCCCTAATAACCCGACCGATCCACCAAATCCTACGGTAATTGGCGCCAATATTAACGGATGATAAATGAGTTTATAAGACAATAGTCCCTTTTGTCGCAATAAAGAATACAGCAGCGACGGAATCGCCCGTTTTATAAAAGGTGGAATGGAAGGCTCGAGTTGCTTTTTTATAAAATATTTTTTAAAGAGATAGATGAGAAGCAGCCCAACAACAGGTAAAATAAAATACAGTTGATTTTGAGAAATAACAATTCCTTTCTCTAAACCCGCTTGGATGGCAAACGTTATATTTTTTAAAAATACCGATGCCAAGCCAACCAATAAGCCGACCAAGCTACAAAGAATATAGACAAAGTTTTTTTGTGAGATATATTTATATCTCAAGGTCAAAAAACGCTTTAAAGACTTTTGATTTGGCATCGTATTATATAAAGAGTCCTGCGTAATGCAGGACTTAACAAATTATGATTTTAAATTGAGTTGTAGGCTTAATTCTTCTAATTGTTTGGCGTCAATCGGCGCGGGTGCGTCAATCATCACATCGCGACCAGAATTGTTTTTTGGAAATGCAATAAAATCACGAATGGTTTCTTGACCACTCAAAATCGCCACCAATCTATCCAAACCAAATGCCAGTCCACCGTGAGGAGGTGCGCCATATTGAAAAGCATCCATCAAGAATCCGAATTGCGCTTTAGCTTCTTCAGGCGTGAATCCTAAATAGTCAAACATCAAGGCTTGAGTGTTTTTGTCGTGAATTCTAATAGAACCACCTCCAATTTCGTTACCATTCAATACTAAGTCGTAGGCATTGGCTTTTACAGCACCAGGGTCGGTTTTTAAGAGTTCCAACTGTCCGGGCTTTGGAGCAGTAAATGGATGGTGCATGGCATGAAAACGTTTGGTGTCTTCATCCCATTCCAATAATGGAAAATCCACTACCCACAACGGTGCAAATACTTTAGGATCGCGCAAACCCAAACGGGTTGCCAATTCCATACGCAAGGCACTTAATTGCGTTCTCACTTTATGTGCGTCTCCTGAGAGTACGCAAACGAGGTCTCCAGGTTTGGCACCAGTAATTTCGGCCCATTTGGTTAAATCATCTTGATCATAAAATTTATCAACTGATGATTTATGAGAGCCATCCTCATTGTAACGTGAATAGATCATTCCTAAAGCGCCAACTTGCGGACGTTTTACCCAATCGATCAGTTGGTCAATTTCTTTACGGGTGTAGCTGTTTCCTCCAGGAACTGCAATACCTACTACCAATTCTGCAGCATTGAATACACCAAAATCTTTGTGTTGTGCTACGGCATTCAATTCTCCAAACTCCATCCCAAAACGGATGTCTGGTTTGTCGTTGCCATACTTTTGCATGGCTTCATCATAAGTCATCCGTGGGAATTTCTCGATTTCGATCCCATTAACTTCTTTTAATAAATGACGGGTTAATCCTTCAAAAGCAATAAGGATATCTTCTTGCTCCACAAAAGCCATTTCACAGTCAATTTGTGTGAATTCCGGCTGTCTGTCGGCGCGTAAATCTTCATCCCTAAAACATTTCACGATCTGAAAATATTTATCCATCCCGCCAACCATCAATAGTTGTTTGAAAGTTTGCGGACTTTGCGGAAGCGCATAAAATTGCCCTTCATTCATTCGGCTTGGGACGACAAAATCACGAGCGCCTTCTGGGGTTGACTTTATTAAATAAGGAGTTTCCACTTCTATAAACCCTTCTCTAGATAAATAGTTACGTACCTCTTGTGCGACTTTGGCTCTAAAGATTAAGTTGTTTTTAACAGGATTTCTGCGGATGTCCAAGTAGCGATACTTCATACGTAATTCCTCCCCACCATCAGTATCATCTTCGATAGTAAATGGCGGAAGAAGTGACGCATTTAGGACAGTCAATTCCGACACCAAAATTTCGATATCGCCAGTTGGTATGTTTGGATTTTTGGAAGCGCGTTCAATAACGGTGCCTTTAACTTGAATGACGAATTCACGACCCAGGTTTTGTGCTTGTTCCATCAAGGATTTTGAGCTTCGTTCTTCGTCAAATACAAGTTGGGTAATACCATAACGGTCGCGTAAATCGATCCAAAGCATGAATCCTTTATCGCGTGTGCGTTGTACCCATCCTGAAAGTGTAACCTCATTATCGATATATGATGCTCTTAGCTCACCACAATTATGACTTCTATACATATGTAAAAATTGAAGTGCAAATTTAATGAAGTTATGTGAGTATCAAATAAAAAGCGAAAACAATTGTTTGTGTTTCGGTCATCTCAGAAAGTCCTGTGTTATTCAGGCAATTGACCTATTTGGTTGAGTTCAATTTCTAACAGTCGTGCAGATTCAAACTTGGTAATATCCACGACATAAGTTTTTGAAATGGAATCGTGCCATCCTTTGCTCTTAACACCAAAAAATACAAGGCAATAAAAAGGATCATTCTGCATGAACTTCGAATAAAAATATCTTTGGGAGTCGATACTTCTCCATTATTCTTAATGGCTTTGGTATGACTAAAATATTTCCCTAATGAATTAAAGGTGTGTCAAATATACTTTTCTGGTCTAGAATTAAGAAGACTCATTTTCAATTTTTAAAAAGAGCTGTTTGTTGAGATTAGAGATAAAAAAAGGGAACGTTAAATTGGCGTTCCCTTCTCTCCCTATAATTTAATGACTAACTAAATTATTTTTTAAAAACTAGCGTTATAATAACATGACGATCCAAAAAAAGTCAGAGATAAACTCTGACTTTTAATGATTAATAGCATTTAATCTAAAAGTGAATCCCCACAATCACTTTTAATCGTTTTGGTAATTAAATAAATCCCTTGGCAAATATCACGATTTAAATGTCATGTTTGTGAGTTATTGTATGGTTGGTATGAAAAACTGTATGGTTGGTAATTTTATGTTATTTGGGCTTGAAATAATTGTTAATGTTATATGACATAAGGTACAGGATATACAGTAAATGATACTAACTACACATCTTTAGATAATCTTCAGAACTATTAGTATTATATTTAAGGCATGATAAAAGCAGTAATCATCGACGATGAACCAAAGGCTATCCAAAGCCTGATCTGGGAACTTTCAAATTTCAGTAATGATATTGAAGTGGTCAAAACATTTACCAATCCTGATGAAGCTATTGACTATTTGGATAACCATGAATTGGATTGTTTGTTTTTGGATATACAAATGCCAACTATGGATGGCTTTCAGTTTTTGGGAAAACTCACCAATAAGGATTTTGCCGTAGTGATTACTACGGCCTACAATGAGTATGCTATTACAGCTCTTAAAAATGATGCGATTGATTATTTGTTGAAGCCTATAGATTCTGATGACTTGGAGGAAACTATCAAAAAAATTAAAAAACACACTTCCAAATTGTTCAATTCTAGTAAAATTGAGGAAGTATTGGTTAATTTTAATTTGAAATTTAATAAAAAGAAAATTACTATTAATACAGATGGTAAACTTGTTTTTTTAGATGCGGAGGATATTTTATTTGTAGAATCAGATGGTAATTATAGTACGATCGTATTAACGAATGCTCCAAAAATTGTCCTTACCAAGAAGCTGAAAGAAATGACGGGTATCTTGCCCGAAAATCAGTTTTTTCGAATTCACAATTCTTACATTATCAACCTGAAAAAAATCAAGGAGTTTGTAAAGAGTGATGGTTATGTTGTTATGGAATCAAATGATAGAATTCCAGTGGCGCGACAACGAAAATCCGACTTTTTAGAAAAGTTATAATTATATCAACATGTTTTTTGACAAAGGTACACGACAATTGAAGAATTCGTTAAGACTATTTCTTATGGGAATGGTGTTTTTTGGTGCCATCCTATCTCTTGAAGCGCAAAATGAAACCAGTGCTGATTTTAAGCTTGCGCTTCAAAAGATGCAGGGCACTTGGCCGAAACACTATAGTGACATCGATTCGTTATTCTCTGAATTTAAGAATGACAGTTTGATTATGAAGGCGTTGATTAATAGGTCCACCAAGGCCAATTCTATAGAAGTTGAGATTTATGCCCTAAATAAATTGGGAGAAATTTACAGAAATAAATCGTTTTATGATAGAGCCTTAAAAACGCATCGAAAGGCTGAAAAATTAGCAGAGCAAGCGAATGATATCGAGTTGAAGGTAATTAGTCTCAATATGATTGGGGTGGTTTACCGACGGATGGATATGATAAAACCTGCGTTAGATTATCATAAAAAAGCGTTGGACATTGCAAATTCCGTTAAAAACCCATCTGAAGAATTAAGGTTAAGTATTTCAGTATCTCAAAATAGTATGGGCAATGTTTATTTGACACTCAAGCAATATGACTTAGCCATTGAGCAATTTGAAAAGGCCTTGGTAATTGAAAATCATTCAGGAAATAAGCTCGGTTTAGCCATTAATTACCATAACCTCGGATATGCTGATGAGGGAAAAGGACTTTTGGATATGGCTTTGAAAAACTACAAGCGTTCCCTAGATTATAACGAGCAGATTGATTCTGAAGTTGGACGTGTTATTTGCTATACGAGCATCGGACAGGTTTATATAAAACAGAAGAAATATATCGATGCTAAAGTTATCATTGAGCAAGGTTTAAAAAAGGCACTTAATTTGGGGGATCAGTTTTATATATCCTATGCCTATATCAATTTGGGATGGGTTCAAATGGAAATGCTAATGTATGATGAGGCAGAAGCTAATCTTAAGAAAGGATTGAAAATTTCTGAAGATTACAGATTAAAATCCTCAACTGTTGACGCCCATAAGCATCTTTCAGAATTATACAAAAGAAACAAAAATTTTACAAAGGCATTATATCATTTTGAACAAGCTATTGAGCTCGAAAAAACCATATTTACCGATCGTAATATGCAATATGTGAGCGATATTATAATTCAATATGAAAATGAAGCTAAAAACAATCAGATTTTGCAACTTGCCAGTGAAAACGAATTGGTAAAATCAAAATTGCAGCGTAATCAAACCCTGTTTTGGTCAGCACTTCTGTCATTGGCTATAGTGGCGGGCATCATAATTGCCGTCAACAGAAACAGGCAATTGCGACAGGAAAAGCAAATTTTAACTTTAGAGCAGGACATGTTGAGAAGTCAGATGAATCCACACTTTATTTTCAATTCCTTGAATTCCATTAAGCTTTATATTATCAATAATGAAAAGGAAAATGCCGTATATTATTTAAATAAATTTTCGAAATTTATTAGAAAAATATTGATTGCTTCTACCGAAAAGGAGATTACTTTAGAAGATGAATTGGATACCATGCAACTTTATTTAAATATTGAAAACATACGGTTTTCAAATGATATCATTTTTACAATGCACGTGGAGCCTGGCATTAATATTTCAACCATTAAAGTGCCTTCACTAATTTTACAGCCGTTTTTAGAGAACGCTTTATGGCACGGACTTTCTTCTAAAAAAGATGATAAGCAGATTGAATTGAGAGTGTATAAGATTAATAATAATTTTATTAATATTTCCATTATGGACAATGGCATTGGTAGAAAGGCTTCTGAAAAAATTAATCAGGATCGCGTACTCAAAAGAAAATCTGTGGGCTTAGCGATTACAAAAGCACGATTGTCCAATTTTTCTAAACGATTTACTACCGATTATAAAATGGACATTGATGACTTGCTCGATGCAGAAGGTAATCCTACAGGCACTCGAGTTGTCGTACATATCCCTACGCGAGCTAATAATTTAAAAACGGTCTAATTGCAGACCAAAAGGTGTTGCAGGAAGTTGGTTTATCCACGCATTGCCATACTTTGAGTTCAAATACAGTTCGAGTTTTTTATTAATGTTCATGGCTATTTTAAACGAAATAGGATCTACTGAACAGTTTTCACTTAAAAAGCCTATGCCATATTCTGTTTTAAAAAAGTTGACAGCATCAGCATTTGGAGCTACCAATCCATGGACAATAAAGTTGATGGTGCCCAGGGCCATGCCTTTTTCCAACTCTTCATTTGAAAGATTAGAAATGTCTTTCAATCCTAAATGATTTATAAATTCAATTGGGGCGTCATCGTCTCCTTTATTTTCCAGTCGAATAGTGATGGTATTATGTCGTTCGGTAATTCTCGCGGGATAGGATGTAAATGCAATGAAATCATTTGAATGAAATCTAAATTGAAACTTGCCTTTTTTAGGCAGTTCCACGGTAAAATCGTCCAAAGAATTGACTTCAAAACTCTGATTGGTCTCTGTAATATAGAATACACCAGAAAAATAAAGGTTTGTGACGTATTTTTTTCAAAAACGACGTTTGCAGTTATTGGATTAGAAACAGCAGAAGTGAAGGAGAATATTAAGGCTAAAAAGCTTAAAAAAGTTTTCATAGAACGCGTTTTGAGCTCCTATAAAGCTAGGTATAATAAAAAACATTGGCAAACTGAAGGAATGAAAAAGGCATTTCTGTAACTGAAATGCCTTTATGTTTGAGGAAGCCATGGATATTTTCAATGCAAATATTACCCGCTAAAGGCACCTAGCATAGAACCGTAATCTGTGGTTTGGATAGAAAAGTCAGTTTTTTCTAATCCGACACAGGTCATGGTCATGTTGTTTTTAGATTTCTTTTTGTCCACATAGTCCATTTCCATCATGAGACCATTTTCGCTGTATGTTTTCATCCAAGCTGGATTAAATCCTTTTGGCATTTTATTTTTTCCAGTATTCCACATTTTATTAAAACTTACGGGTGCTTCATCTGTGATATAAAATGTGACTTCGCTCTCTTTATTTTCCATTATGAAGCCTTGACAATTATATCCTAAAATGGTTTTGGAGCCAATTTCTTTAATCGTGTAGTCCGAAGTATTATCATCAGAATCAAAATCGCTGAGTTTAATCTTTGATTTTTGCACCACTTTTCTGCCCATGACTTCCATAAACATTGCAGTGACCGCGGTCTCGGTATCCATAACTGTAAACAGGTTCATGCCTTCCTGATCTTTGGTCATAAGTGGTATGGCGAAACCAAA
>JBBSRC010000080.1:0-20497 GCA_038243395.1 Flavobacteriales bacterium
ATTGGCAGTATAGGATAATACAAATGCCAAGGTTAATACTAATGTTTTAAAAATTGTTTTCATAGAACTGATCTTTTTTTGAGGTTAAATTTAAGAATTTAATGTCTTAAAATAATTATAAAATTTTGACACAAGTAGAAAGTTGAGATTTATTAATAAAATATACCATTTTAAATAATGATGCTATTAAATTACTGCTATAATGTATTTATTAGTTTCAATTTGTAATCATTATAAGCTAATTAGTTTTATGTTTCGAATCATATATGCATATTTGCCTAAGATTTATAATAATAAACAGTAATAAATAGTAAGATCATGTGTGGAATTGTATGTGCCTTTGATTTAAAACAGAAAGCAGAAGATTTAAGACCTCAATTATTGGAAATGTCTAAAATAATTCGTCATCGCGGACCAGATTGGAGTGGCGTCTTTAATAATGACAATGCGATTATGACTCACGAGCGTTTAGCCATTGTAGATCCTGCATCGGGAAAACAACCGTTATTTAGCGAAGACAAAAAATTAGTCTTGGCCGCCAATGGCGAAATCTATAATCACAGGGCGTTAAGAAAGCAATTTCCTGATTACAAGTTTCAAACTGAAAGTGACTGTGAAGTGATTTTGGCTTTGTACCAAGAAAAAGGTATTGATTTTCTGGATGAGATGAACGGTATTTTCGGATTTGCCATTTATGATGTTGAAAAAGATGAATATTTTATCGCTCGCGACCATATGGGAATTATTCCTTTATATATTGGATGGGATCAAAACGGAACATTTTACGTGGCTTCAGAATTGAAGGCTTTGGAAGGTTACTGTACAAAAATCGAATTATTTCCTCCAGGACATTATATGAGTAGTAAGGACGGTAAATTCGTACAGTGGTACAAACGCGAATGGGTTGATTTTGACGCCGTTAAGGATAATGAAACTAGCATCAAAGCAATCAGAGAGGCTTTGGAGGCTGCGGTACATAGGCAATTGATGAGTGATGTGCCTTATGGTGTGTTGCTTTCTGGCGGATTGGATTCCTCAGTAACCTCGGCCATTGCTAAAAAATATGCAGACCGACGCATTGAGTCTGATGATACGCAAGCGGCTTGGTACCCACAACTACATAGTTTTTCTGTAGGCTTGGAAGGTTCGCCCGATTTGGCTGCGGCAAGAGTAGTTGCTGATCATATCGGAACAGTGCATCACGAAATTAAATTTACCATTCAAGAAGGTTTAGATGCACTCAGAGATGTCATTTACAACCTTGAAACTTATGATGTCACGACCATTCGTGCCAGTACGCCAATGTATTTAATGGCGCGTGTGATTAAATCCATGGGTATTAAAATGGTGTTATCTGGAGAAGGCGCGGATGAGTTATTTGGTGGTTATCTTTATTTCCACAAAGCGCCAAATGCTCGAGAGTTCCATGAGGAAACCGTTAGAAAACTGAGCAAATTACACATGTACGATTGTTTGCGCGCCAACAAAAGTTTGGCAGCTTGGGGAATTGAAGGGCGTACGCCATTTTTAGACAAAGAATTTATGGATGTCGCTATGCGCATCAACCCACAAGATAAAATGATCAATGGCGAACGTATGGAAAAATGGGTGGTCCGTAAAGCGTTTGAAGATATGTTGCCAAAAAGTATCGTTTGGAGACAAAAAGAACAATTTAGTGATGGCGTAGGTTACAGCTGGATTGATACTTTAAAATTGATGGTTAACAACGAAGTGAGTGATGAGCAACTGGCGAATGCCAAATACAAGTTTCCATTACAAACGCCGACAAGTAAAGAGGAGTTTTATTACCGATCTATTTTTGCAGATTATTTTCCAAGTGATACTGCCGCATTATGTGTGCCTCAGGAAGCTTCCGTGGCTTGTAGTACTAAAATAGCCTTGGAATGGGATGAGAGCTTTAAAAACATGAACGACCCGAGTGGACGTGCAGTTTCAAAAGTGCATACTGATGCTTATGTGAAAGCTTAACCTTTATATAAAATCATATTTTTAATTTTCAAGATCTCGCTTTAGCGAGATTTTGTTGTTTTTGCTCATTTTAAGCGATGTTAATATCTATCCAAATTCAATTCAAGATGGTTTTAAAGCGTTTTAAGCAACTTTTTAGAAATGAACAAATGTTGATAATTTTAATGCTTAATCGATGAAATAGTTTCAAAATGCCTCGTTATTTTGTATCTTTGTAAGTGTCCAAAAATGATGCGCAAGTATCATTTTTTTTGTGGCTTTTCATCAACTTAAATGAATAAAGCCTAATAAAAATTTGAAACAGAAAATTAAAAGTAAACTACATTATGAAACGAGCAGGTTCCAAATATAATTTCCCAAAGAAATGATTAATTATATACTGCAAGTGACCATTCAAAAACAATAAATATAAACACATGAAAGAAGAGTTTAATAAGGATAATTATTCGGCGGATAGTATTCAGGCCTTAGAGGGCATGGAGCACGTGCGCTTGCGTCCATCCATGTATATTGGAGATACGGGTACGCGAGGTTTGCACCATTTGGTTTATGAGGTGGTGGATAACTCTATTGATGAAGCCATGGCTGGACACTGTAATAACATCAGTGTAACCATAAACGAAGATAATTCTGTTACCACAGAGGATGATGGTCGTGGGATTCCTATTGACTTACATAAGAAAGAAGGAGTTTCTGCGCTGGAAGTTGTTATGACTAAGATTGGTGCCGGGGGAAAATTCGATAAAGATTCCTACAAAGTATCTGGTGGATTGCATGGTGTTGGTGTAAGTGTTGTGAACGCATTGTCTGAACATTTAACGGCAGTAGTTTATAGAAATGGTGAGGTTTGGGAACAGGAATACGAAAAGGGAAAACCGATGTATCCTGTTAAAAAGGTTGGCGAATCTGATAAAAGAGGAACCGCGATTACCTTTAAACCGGATCCAACAATTTTTACCCATACCGTAGAATATAGCTATGATACTTTAGCTAGTAGAATGCGGGAGTTAGCTTATCTTAATAAAGGGATTACAATCCATTTGATTGACAAACGTCACAAAAAAGATGATGGCACTTTTGAAGGTGAAACTTTTCATTCAAAAGAGGGCCTTAAAGAGTTTATCAAGTTCTTAGACGGGAATCGTGAACCTTTAGTAAGAGAGGTTATCGCGTTTGAGGGAGAAAAAAATGGCGTACCAGTTGAGGTTGCGATGATATATAATACGAGTTATGCGGAAAACTTGCACTCGTACGTAAACAACATTAACACTCACGAAGGAGGTACACACTTGGCTGGATTTAGACGTGGTTTGACTCACACGCTAAAAAAATATGCCGATGATTCAGGATTGCTTAAAAATCTAAAATTCGAAATTGCCGGTGATGACTTTAGAGAAGGTCTTACCGCCATTATATCTGTAAAAGTTCAAGAGCCACAGTTTGAAGGACAGACTAAAACTAAATTGGGGAATAGAGAAGTTTCTGCATCTGTAAGTCAGGCAGTATCTGAAATGTTGACTAACTACTTAGAAGAAAATCCAGATGATGCAAAAATAATTGTACAGAAAGTGATTTTAGCGGCGCAAGCGCGTCACGCAGCCCAAAAAGCTCGTGAAATGGTTCAGCGTAAAACGGTCATGAGTATTGGTGGTTTACCTGGGAAATTGAGTGACTGTTCTGAGCAAGATCCTGCTTTATGTGAAGTGTTTTTAGTGGAGGGTGATTCGGCAGGTGGAACGGCAAAGCAAGGTCGTGATAGAGCGTTTCAGGCCATCTTACCTTTAAGAGGTAAAATCCTGAATGTTGAAAAAGCAATGACACATCGTGTTTTTGAAAACGAAGAGATCAAAAATATTTTTACAGCTTTAGGCGTTACCATTGGTACTGAGGAAGATAGTAAAGCACTTAACCTTTCGAAATTACGTTACCACAAAGTAGTGATTATGTGTGATGCTGATATTGATGGTAGTCATATCGCAACTTTAATTTTGACTTTCTTCTTTAGATATATGAAAGAATTGATCGAAAACGGTCATATTTATATCGCCACCCCGCCATTATATTTGGTTAAAAAAGGCCAGCGAAAAGAATACGCTTGGAGCGATAAGGAGCGCGATGAGATCGCAGACCAGTTTGGTGGAAGCGTAGGCATCCAACGCTATAAAGGTCTTGGAGAAATGAATGCAGAGCAACTTTGGGATACCACGATGAATCCTGACTTCCGTACCCTACGTCAAGTTCAAATTGACAATGGAGCAGAAGCCGATCGGGTTTTCTCGATGTTGATGGGTGATGAAGTTCCGCCACGTAGAGAGTTTATTGAGAAAAATGCAATTTACGCAAAGATCGATGCTTAAAAAGTAGGATTATTATATGATAATTTAAAACACCTAATCTTAGGTGTTTTTTTATGGACTTATGAACCAACGGAATGATAGCAAATTCTGGCACAAGGCTCAGCTGAGGTATCTTTAAATTCTTGCAGATATCTATTTAAAGAATGCAATATCTCAATGGTAGGAATCAAATTTTAATGTGAGAAAATTGATTTACTCATATATTGCTCGAAAAGCACAGGAGGAAATCTTATGCTTTCTTCATTAAAAGCATTTTTATTCGTAATTTCGCTATCATCTTGAACATCAAGTTTCACATAAAAAAACATATATAATTATGAAAGTTACAGTAGTTGGAGCAGGAGCCGTTGGGGCAAGCTGCGCAGAATATATCGCAATCAAAAATTTTGCAAGTGAAGTTATTCTGTTGGATATTAAAGAAGGTTTTGCGGAAGGTAAAGCCATGGACTTAATGCAAACCGCTTCCTTAAATGGTTTTGATACCAAAATTTCGGGCGTCACTAATGATTATTCTCAAACTGCAGACAGTGATGTCTGTGTGATTACCTCTGGTATTCCACGTAAGCCTGGTATGACCCGTGAAGAATTAATTGGTATAAACGCCGGAATTGTAAAAGAGGTATCTTCAAATTTAATTAAGCATTCTCCCAATACCATCCTTATTGTAGTGAGTAATCCAATGGATACAATGACTTATTTGGTTCACAAATCTACTGATCTTCCAAAAAACAGAATTATTGGAATGGGCGGCGCATTGGATTCTGCGCGTTTCAAATACAGACTAGCAGAAGCTCTTGGAGCTCCGATAAGTGATGTTGACGGAATGGTTATTGGCGGACATAGTGATACAGGGATGGTGCCTTTAACGCGTTTGGCGACTAGAAATAGCGTACCAGTAACTGAGTTTTTATCGGAAGAGCGATTGAGCCAAGTTATGGAAGATACCAAAGTAGGTGGAGCAACACTTACTAAATTATTAGGTACTTCAGCGTGGTATGCGCCAGGAGCAGCAGTTAGTGGAATGGTTCAGGCGATTGCATGTGATCAAAAGAAAATGTTTCCTTGTTCAGTAATGTTGGATGGTGAATACGGATTGAGTGATATCTGTATTGGTGCTCCAGTGATTTTGGGTCGTAATGGCATTGAAAAAATTGTAGAAATTGAATTGAGCGATGCTGAAAAAGCGCACATTATAGAAAGTGCTGATGGAGTTCGTAAAACCAATGATTTGCTGTAAAAGTTTAAATGATTAAATCATTAAGTGCCTAGTGCTAGAAATTGCGACTTTAGGCACTTATTACAATAATTTAACAAAACGAAACCATGAAAAGAATACTGTTTATAGTAGCCTGTGTGCTGAGTTTCTCGATGTACGCTCAAAAACAAATTGATGAAGGCGTTATCATTTCAAAACAGACGATGTCGAGCGATAATGAGCAAATGAATGCTCAGTTGGCCATATTGGGAGATATGATTTCAACTACTTATTTTAAGAATGATAAAAGTCGTTCCGAAACAACTAGCCCAATGACGGGAACCACAGTATTTATTGCTGATAATGTCTCGAAAAAGTCAATTGTTCTAATGGACAACGCTATGATCGGCAAGAAGTACATGGAATCTGATATTGCACCATCAGAAGCCGATTTAGAGAATGTTACCATCGAAAAAACAGATGAAAAGAAAACGGTTCTGGGATATGATTGCACAAAATACAATGTAACCATGAAAAAAGATGGTGCTGATGTGAAAATGGCAATCTACACCACGGATAAGTTAAAAGCAATTTCGCAACAAACCGCTGCACTCGGAAAGGATTTTACAGGTTTTCCATTGTATATGACCGCGGCGGTAGATCAGCAAGGCATGACTTTGAATTTAGTCATTGAAGTTACTGAGGTTAAAGCAGAAAAAGTGTCTGACGACAAATTTAATTTGACGCCACCTGAAGGTTATTCAAAAGTTGATAATCTTCCAGGAATGTAAGCCAAATAGAATAAGATCATAATACTTAAAGACTGTAGAAATACAGTCTTTATTTTTTCATATATTTGCCGAATTGAAAATCCACATTAAATTTCAAACTCTGGAATTCCGAAATCAATATTAAATTTACTCATTGAAAAACCTTAAAGACATAAAAATACAACCAAAATGGTACCTCGGTGCAGCACTAATTTTCATTGTTGTATTAGGAAGTATTTTAGGTCGACAGCAATCCGCTGTTCCAAATCAAGAAATTGTTCTGCAGTTTGCCAGTGAGGATTTTTCTTTAGTTGAGGCGCAATATACCATTGCCATTGTTGAGCAAGAGTTACAGCGTATTGGGGTTGACTATATTCAAGTGAGTGAGCAGGAAGATGGTCGATTGGTCCTCAGTTATTATAGTGACACCAATGTGGAAAGCATTAAAAAATTGCTTTCTACGCAAAAGGAACTCGCCTTGGGCTTTGTTTCTTCTGATAAAAATGATAAACCATTACAATTTCCTTCGACAGATAAATCCATCGGTTATAATCTTGATGTTTATGAAATCCAAGATGGTCAAACCTCTTATTCATCTTTAGGTGGCAAATGTGCTGTTGAGCTGAAGTCAGGCCAACAACGATTTTTAAATCCTAACTTTTACATTCCTACAGAAGCCATATATCTTTTTGAGAATGAACAAATTTTAAAAGTAGATTTTAGTTTCCAAAGGTATATTGCAATTGCTAAAAATTACCGATCGCATAAAATCCCTGAAGTCAGGGCAGGCCCTTTCTTTCAAAGGGTTTAAAGTCATTTAATGCTTTTAATACTTCCCTTTTTTACATTCAAAACAAACAATGAGATGCATATTAATCTGCGCTCATTTTATTAAAGCTATTTGAGCTTTAAACAATATATACTTAAACATAAAAAACAATTGTCAAATCGTGCGTAAACTCTATATTTGCGCGTTTAAAAATTTGACTTAAAAAAATTAAAGTAATGCAAAACAAAGGATTAGTAAAGCTGTTTGCTGTGTTATTTGGATTGGTGAGTATCTACCAATTATCATTTACATTCAAAGCTAACCAGATTGATGATCGTGCTGAAGAAATTGCAGCGCGTAAATCTGATGACCCCGTACAACGAGCAGCGTACGAAGCAAGTTATTTAGATTCCCTATCCAACCAGAAAGTATTTGACATGGGAATCGCAAGTTATACTTATAATGAGGTAAAAGACAAGGCCATGAATTTAGGTCTTGACCTTAAAGGTGGTATTAACGTTATTCTCCAAATTTCTGTAAAAGACGTTTTAAAAGGTCTTTCAAACAATAGTAAAGACCCTGTCTTTAACAAGGCTTTAGATGATGCTACTGAACTTCAGAAAACCAGTCAAAACCCATATGTTGAGGACTTTTTTATTGCTTTTGATAAAATAAAAGGCAATCAAAAACTGGCTTCTCCAGAGATTTTTGCCAACAGAACCTTAAGTGAGGAAATCACTTTTGATATGTCTGATCGTGCCGTACAGCCAATCATCAAACAAAAAGTTGACGAGTCTATTATTTCTGCTTTTGAAGTATTGCGTAAGCGTATTGACAAATTCGGCGTTACGTCTCCAAACATTCAACGTTTGGGGAACACAGGACGTATCCTTGTCGAACTTCCAGGTGCGAAAGATGTTGAGCGTATCAAAAATCTATTGCAAAGTACTGCTCAGTTAGAGTTTTGGGATGTATATAAAGGTGAAGAGTTCCTTCCATTTTTAGCACAGGCCAACGAAACATTAAAGCCTTTAATAAATAAAGGTGCTAAAAATGAAGTTGTTGAATCTGAAATTGTAACCGATACGATTGATGATGCGGATAGTAGAATTAAAGAATTAACCGGTGTTATTACCGATAAAGATTCAACTGAAGTTGGAGGCGAAAATCCAATTTTAGATTTATTAAGAAACTACGGTGGTGGTGGTCCAGTAGTGGCAACCTTTGAAGCGAAAGATAAAGATCAGATCATGGACTATTTGAACATGCCACAAGTACGTTCATTATTGCCTGCTGATCAACGTTACGTAAAATTCGCATGGGGTATTCAAGCGAAAAACAGCGAATTTGTTGATTTATATGCTATTAAGGGAAATAGAGACAATACACCAGAATTGAGTGGTTCAGTAATTACGGATGCAAGTCAACAATACACCCAAAGAAATCAACCTTCTGTAAGCATGCAAATGAACAGTAAAGGTGCTAAGATTTGGGAAGAAATGACTGGAAGAGCTTATGCTCAACAAAGCCAAATTGCTATTATACTTGATGATGTTGTATATTCTGCCCCAGGTGTGACTACAGGTCCTATTTCTGGTGGAAATTCAGAAATCTCTGGGTCTTTTACACTTAACGAAGCTATTGACTTAGCAAACGTATTAAGAGCAGGTAAATTACCTGCAAAAGCAGACATCGTTCAAGCAGATGAGGTAGGTGCATCATTAGGTCAAGAAGCTATTGAAAGTGGTACGTCTTCTTTCTTAATTGCCTTATCCTTAGTATTAGTTTGGATGATCATTTATTATGGTAGAGGTGGGCTATTTGCTGACGTCGCTTTATTGTTGAACATCTTATTGATTTTTGGTGTCCTTTCCGGATTAGGTGCTGTTTTAACACTTCCTGGTTTAGCGGGTATCGTTTTGACCATTGGTATGTCAGTGGATGCGAACGTAATTATCTTTGAACGTATTAAGGAGGAACTTGCGAAGGGCAAGAGCCGAAAAGAAGCTGTAAAAGATGGTTTTAGTAATGCGTTGTCTTCAATTTTAGATGCGAATATTACAACCTTATTGACGGCAATCATCTTATTCATATTTGGTACTGGTCCGATCAAAGGATTTGCAACAACCTTAATCATCGGTATTATAACTTCATTATTTACTGCAATATTCATCACAAGATTGCTTGTTGATTGGTACATTGCCAAGGGTAAAATTTTGACATTTACAACAGTTGTTTCCAAAGGGCTTTTCCAAAACATGAATATTAATTTCATCGGAAAAAGAAAAGTTGCTTATATTGTTTCCACGATAGCTATTATTTTAAGTTTATTTTCTTTGTTTACCAATGGTTTAGATCAAGGTATTGATTTTGTCGGCGGTAGAACTTTCCAAGTTCGCTTTGATCAAGATGTGAATGCAGAGGAGGTGAAGGCTGATGTATTGGCGGCATTTGGAAGTGCAGAGGTAAAAACTATTGGTAGTTCCCATCAATTAAAGATTTCTACTAAATATATGGTAGATGTCAATACCGCTGAAGCAGATGAGCAAGTTCAATCCGAACTTTTTGAAACTTTAATCCCATATCTTCCAAAGGGTATGACTTTTGAAGATTTTAAAGTAGGTTCTGGAGATCAAAAAATAGGACAGATGTTCTCAAGTAAAGTAAGTCCAACCATTGCCGATGATATCAAAACAGAGTCCTTCTGGGCGGTTATAGGATCGATGGTTGTGGTATTCTTATATATTTTATTGCGTTTTAGAAGATGGCAATTTTCGCTTGGCGCAATTACGGCTGTTATGCATGACGTGATCATTGTACTAGGGATCTTCTCATTTACTTATACATTTATGCCTTTCTCTATGGAGATTGATCAAGCGTTTATTGCGGCGATCTTAACCGTAATTGGATACTCGCTGAATGACACGGTTATTATCTTTGACAGGATTAGAGAGACCGTTTTAGAGCGTGGTGGATTTGCAGGTGGACGTAACGTTAACTTTGCAATCAACAGCACTATTAGTAGAACGTTGAACACGTCATTAACAACATTGGTAGTGTTATTGGCAATATTTTTATTAGGTACGGATTCATTGAGAGGTTTGTTATTTGCTATTATTGTTGGTATCGTAGTAGGTACTTACTCTTCGATACTTTTAGCTACTCCAATTATGTATGACACCTTAAAAAACAAAGGTGAAGTTCTTGATGAGAACTCAAAAATATAGGGATATATAAACCTTATTAAATAAAAAAATGCCGCTCGTTGAGTGGCATTTTTTGTTTTTATAAGATAAAAATAGAATTCATCTATTTTTAAATACCATAGATGTCAACTATTATGCTCCCGAATGTCTTAAAAACGACGCAATATTTATGATTAGAGAGCTTTTATGCAAAGTTGGTTAGGAAAGGATTTTGAAAAGTTAGCGGTCTATGTATCATCCTCCAGAAAAAAAAAATTAGTGCTAAACAAACTTTAATATAACGTCTTAAAGTTTAGCGGTAATGTAATCTCTGATTTGATTGTTTGAAAATAAATGACTAGAAATTTTAACACTCAAATTATTTTAAAACATCTGCTTTTTGCACGGCGATTAAGTTTGTAAAATTTTAGCACGGATTTCCTGAATTTTTTAAAGAAAATGTGATAGTCCAGAAAATACGACCGTAAAATTATTTGTTTCAAATTTCACGAATGTAAAAGGCTTTCGCCAGGGCGTTGATCAGGTTGGGATCAACTTTAGTTGGGACTAATTTGGATAGGTTTCACTATGGATTGAACGAGGTTCTAGGATATCTTTGCAACATATTTGCTCAGAGCAGTCGCAGCAAGGTTGCTGAGCTTGTCGAAGCACGGTTCTTTAACGCAGTAGAAGCACGGTTGCTGAGCTTGTCGCAGCACGGTTACTGAGCATTGTCGAAGCATTAATCTAGTCTGGAAAATTCAATCTTATCCCCAACCACTAATTGCCATTCATCCGCTAAACCAGCATTAATTTCTAAAACATATTTTGCAGGAATATTTGAGGGCAATGAGGTTTCATTATTTGGTTGAGCATTCTTTTGGAAACTCACTATCTGTTTATCAGCATCAATATAGATAATATCCAAAGGCATTTTAGTGTTTTTCATGTAGAATGATCGCAAATCTTCATTCGGAAAAACAAATAACATCCCTTGATCTCGTCCTATAAAATCCCGGTACATTAGGCCTGTTTGAGTTTGATACTCATCATCGGCAATTTCAATATCCAAATTTTTAATGATGCTATCATTAGATGTTTTTAGAATGAGTTCGCCTTCCTTTTTAAATTCGATTACCAAAGGTTTTATTGTCTTTTGATCATCTTTACAACTTTGAAATTGAAAGCAGAAGGCACCTAAAGTAAATATTGCAATGAGCTTAAATGCAGATTGTTTCATTAGACAAGTTGTTTTTTTGGTTTGTAAAAAAACATAAAGTAGAAACCAATTAGAATAAAAGGAATACTTAGCATTTGACCTGTATTGAGCGCTGAGGTTGCGATGTATTCATGTTCGCTTTGAGGTTCTTTGAGAAATTCCACAATAAACCGAATGGCCCAAAGAAGTACTAAAAATAGACCAAAAAGAAAACCTTGTTGCTCGCTCTTTTTGGTTTTCCAATAAAAATACCAAAGTAAAACAAACACAAAAATATAGCACACTGCTTCATAAAGTTGTGCGGGATGACGCGGAAAAGCTTCTCCATTTTGGACGAAAACCACTCCAAAATCAGTCCCCGTTGGTTTACCTACGATCTCGGAATTGATAAAGTTACCAAGCCTTACAAAAACAGCTCCTGAAGCTACAGGAATCACTACGCGGTCCAAGATCCAAATGACGGACTTGTGCAATACATTTTTATTGTAGAGGTACATAGAAATGATCATCCCTATGGCCGCTCCGTGACTAGCTAAACCTTGAAAACCCGTGAATTCAAAACCGCCCTTAAATTTAACCGGTAAGAAGATACTGAAAAAGTCCTCCGAGAATAGTTCACGTTGATAGAAAATGACATGACCCAATCGTGCTCCAAGCATAATCCCGATAACGGAATAAATAAATAGCGAGTCTAAAGCTTCCTCAGATTGTTTTTCATTTTTAAAAATGCGCTTCATTATTAAAAACCCCAAAATAAAGGCCACAATCCACATAACACTATAAAAATGTAACGTAAAACCAAGAATATCTAAGCCTTTGGTGGGATCCCAAACAATTTTAAGTGCGTGCATCGTATATAATTTAATTAGAAGGGCAAATATAATATTTTGAAAAGTAATAAGCGTCTCTGGTTTCTAATTTTACGAAAGCTTTAGTAAAATCGGAGGATAGATATGAAAGTATAATGGTTGGATTTTAGAAGGTGTAAATTGTATTAAAAAAATTATTGTTAGGATTAATATTTACGATGATTAAAAAGACAATCATTTATGTAGTTTGGTTTATTTGTCGCCTTTTTCTGGAACGGGATCATAACCAGATTTCCCCCAAGGATGGCAACTAAAAATGCGCTTCGTGGCCAACCAACCGCCTTTGAAAAGTCCGTGTTTTTCCAAAGCTTCTTTTGAATACTGAGAACATGTCGGTTGAAACCTGCAACTTGCGGGTGTTAGAGGTGAGATCAAAGTTTGGTACACTTTTATCAGTAACAAAAAAGGATATGTAAGAATTTTTTTCAAAGATTTATGTTGTTGGCTGACTGTTGTTAAGTTGTGAGTGGTTAAGTCGTAAGATTATCATTTAGGTACGACATTGCTTGATCCAATAAATTATAAGATTTACTAGTTAAATTATCTTAAACAAACGACTCCTCAGCAAACTAGTTTGTCGTAAACGTTGTGCCTTCCTTGCCATCATTCAATTGAATCCCTGCCGCTGCGAGTTCATCGCGTATTTTATCAGAGGTCTCGAAATCTTTATTTGCTCTTGCGTCTTGCCTTAATTGGATTAAAAGCTCTACTGCGCTTGATAGCTTTTCGGTGCCATTATCCGACTGGTTCACGTTAATTAATCCTAAAACATCGAACACAAAGGTATGAACCGTGCTTTTGAGTACGTTGAGATCGGCTTGGGTAATTGTCGCCGTGCCTTCTTTTAGTTGATTGATGAATTTAACAGCTTCAAACAAGTTCGCAATGAGAATGGGTGTGTTAAAATCGTCATTCATGGCCTCATAACATTTTTGTTGCCATTCTTTAATATCGAAAGTGGAAGTGGTTTCTGGATGCAATTCGTCTAAGTCATTAACGGCGTCCATCAATCTGAAAAAACCTTTCTCGCTAGCTAAAAGTCCACTATTGGTAAAATCTAAAATACTTCTGTAATGAGCCTGAAGCATGAAGAATCGAGCCACACTAGGTAGAAACGCCTTGGTAATATGTGAATTGTTTCCTGAAAAAATTTCGGTTGGCAAGATAAAATTGCCGGTTGATTTCGCCATTTTTTTGCCATTCATGATCAGCATATTTGTATGCATCCAATAGTTCACTGGGGCCTGACCATTACAAGCTTCGGCTTGTGCAATCTCGCATTCGTGATGTGGGAATTTTAAGTCCATACCACCACCATGAATATCGAAATGTTCGCCCAGATATTTTGTGCTCATGGCAGTACATTCTAAATGCCACCCTGGAAAACCATCACTCCAAGGTGAAGGCCAGCGCATAATATGTTGCGGTTCGGCTTTTTTCCAAAGCGCAAAGTCCTGTGGGTTTTTCTTATCGCTTTGTCCATCAAGTTCACGCGAATTGTGCATTAAATCCTCAACGTTCCGCTTACTTAAAATACCATAAGGTTTCGTTTCATTATACTTTAAAACATCAAAATAAACCGAGCCATGGACCTCATACGCCAGTCCCTTGTCAAGAATGTTTTTAGTTATTTCAATTTGTTCAATAATGTGGCCTGTGGCAGTGGGCTCAATACTTGGCGGTAGAAAATTGAACTTATTGAGAATATTATGAAAATCGACAGTATAGCGTTGTGCAACTTCCATCGGTTCGATTTCCTCTAATCGTGCTCTTTTAGCGATGCGATCTTCACCGACATCAGCATCATTTTCCAAATGTCCGGCATCTGTGATGTTTCTGACAAACCTTACTTTATATCCCAAATGTTTCAGATAACGAAAAATAACGTCAAAGGACATAAATGTTCTCACATTTCCCAAATGGACATTGCTATAAACAGTTGGGCCACACACATACATACCAACGTAACCCTCAATTATAGGTATGAACGTTTCCTTCTCTCCTGATAATGAATTGTATAATCTGATCTGGTTATCTTTGTAAAGTGGCATTTGCGTTAAGTGTTTGTTGTGAGTTGTTTGTCGTTGATTATATAATTTGTGCTATTGTTTTGAAAAGTGATCTCCCAGTGCGTTTATTTTTTTGATACTGGATTCAATATCCTTTTAGTATCCAAATAATTCTCGTTTAAAAAAAACTTAGGTCCTTGGAATTATAGTGTAAATTTAAAGTTCGAAAAAGCTGAGCTATAAGCCATGATTATAAAACGAACTTGGCATTTATTAAATAATCCAGCAGTTTCTTCTGTTATATTTGACTAAACGGAAACTGAGCACCGTCTCATCTGTGTTGTTAATCCGAACTTTTTTTTCAGAAGGAATGATATCAGCATTGTTATAAGCTCTGACCGCTAATTTCATAGGTTCCTTCCAACTTCTAATTTTCAAAAGAAAATATATGTCTGTTCTTAAAGTTTGAGTTGATTTGGGTTAAAAGTAATTTATCATACTAAATTAAAAACCAAACTTGAATTTACCAATTAAGCCACTTAACAACCTCCAACTTCACAACAAAAGACTTTACAGCTCTAGCAATTAAAACTGAGTATCTAACTTAATATAATCTAAAAATTCTCTACGGGTTTCTTGTTTTTTAAATGCACCGCCAAATTCTGCTGTGACCGTGCTGCTTTCAATATCTCTAATACCTCGAGAATTCACGCATAAATGTTTCGCATCTATAACACAGGCGACATCGTCAGTACCTAATACCAGCTGCAATTCTTTTACTATCTGAATCGTTAAACGCTCTTGAACCTGAGGGCGTTTGGCATAATAATCGACAATGCGGTTCATTTTAGATAATCCTACAACCGTGCCTTTACTTATATAGGCCACATGAGCTCTTCCTACAATAGGCAATAAATGGTGTTCGCAGGTCGAATATAACGTAATGTTTTTTTCTACCAACATTTCGCCGTATTTGTATTTGTTTTCAAAAGTGGATGCATTCGGTTTTTTCTTTGGGTTTAACCCGCCAAAGATCTCGTTGACAAACATTTTTGCAACACGTAACGGAGTTCCTTTAAGACTATCATCAGTAAGATCCAGTCCTAAAGTGTCTAATATATGGCGAACGTTTTCTTGGATGATGTCTATTTTATCATCAGAAGAAAGTTTAAAGGCATCACTGCGCAAAGGTGTATCAGCTGAAGTGCCAAAGTGGTCATCACCGTAGGCATCAATATCTTGAATAATCTTATCTGTTTTCATAGTCATTTTGTAAATCGATCATTGTCAGAAACCCTATTAAGCTAGCGTTTTGATTGAAATAAGATGCAAAGATAAACAAATATAAAAACATAACATTAGGATGAAGTTGATTTTGATTTTCCCGAAGATGAAACTTTTGGACCTGATAGTTCCTTTTAAAATTAAGCAGATAGATTGTAGGGATTTTCATTGAATCTCAAAGTTTAATAGTTTTCAAATAGCATCATTTAACAAATGTTAAAAGTAAAAAGCACCCTGTAAAGAGTGCTTTTCTAATTTATTATTTTTAAGAATATATTACAAGCTAAATCCTAGGGTCAACGTGAAATTTGAATTTTTACTGTCAATTTGAGCAACATCCGTCAAACCTACGGCATACAGCTGATGGTTATAATCTCTTTGAGCGTAGTCATAGGCAACATCTAATTTGACGTTTCCAAAATTATAACCAAGTCCTAAAGAGTAGCCATTTAAGTTACCATAAAAAGAATCGTTTTCATAAGGACTTTCTTCAAATCTATATCCACCTCTAAAGCTGACTTGCTGAATTCTATATTCGCCACCTATTCTATAGGTAGAAGCATTTTTTAAAGTGTTGCTCATATTGTCGTTTTGTGACGCAAAATAAGCATCAGAGGTTGGTTTAAATTTGGTATTACCGTAATCTTTTAGAGAATAATCAAAACTAATGAGGCCATTATCTCCGAAAATATAGGCTAAACTTCCCGTAATCTTTCCAGGAGTTTGTAGTTTGTAATCGGGATAAACATTGACCACATGAGGGTCGATAATTTGCGTTAAATTGGAGCCACTTACATTTCTGATTGTGCCAAGATATTGGGTTGTTTCTTCTGAAATGCTGTACCAAGTAGGAGAGTTATAAGAAAGTCCCATTCGCAAGGTTTCATTTATTTTTGCGATGGCACCCAATTGAAATGAAAATCCAGAGCCTATGGTTGAGAGTGAATTTTGAAATCTAACATCTCTGACTAACGAGGCAGCATTACTATTGCTTTCTTGAAGGTCAGTAAATTTATCATAATTGATAAAGTGAGAATTCAAATTAAGTCCGAAATACAAATTGTCACCAAATTGAGTTGAGGCATTGAAGCTAAATTTTCCATTATAACCCGTAGAGGCATAGGTGTATGCCTGGTCAAAATTATTACCACGAATATTGGACTGATAAACGGTATTATCATCTGAGTCCATGCCAGGTTCAAGAATATAAGACTCATAACCTAAAAAAGCTTGTTGATTGCTAAAACCGTAAAGTCTGTTAACTTCAGAATAAGCAGTAGCTAAACTTTCGTTATCAATAGCAGAAATTTGATCCAACCTTAATCCTTGGCCATAATTAAGAAAATAGTTCCCAATGGTGTTGGAGTTTGTATTGACGCCTCTGACATTCCATGAATTATCGAAATTTGAAATTTTATCATAAGCTACCCCTAAAGCAAATTTTCTCCAAGGAGAATTGGTGTTGGTATTGTTAAACACAAACACTGCTCCAGTTTGATTTAAATCGAACTTGGAATCCGATGACGAACTCATTCCGTTAAAATAATTAATATCACTTTTGGTGCCCAAATTCGATATAGAAATGGACGCATGACTGTTTGTGAAAATTGATAATCCTGCAGGATTGATGCTTACTGCAGACATATCGCCACCAAGTGCTCCGAATGCACCACTCATCCCTCTAAATCGTGCTGTTCCTTGGACTTCATCTTGTGAGTATCTTACAGCGTCGGTAATATCCTGAGCCATAACACTAGACATAGATAGGGCGCCTATGAATAGTAAATTTAACTTTTTCATATTTCTCATATTTTATAATTCTGAAATTCTAGTTCCCACCACGTCTTGAAGATCCACCAGAACTTCGTGCAGGTGCAGAAGATCTTGAAGGAGAACTACTTGAACTTCTTACGGCAGGTGAAGAGCTTGAGTTAGAACGTGCAGGTGCTGAATAATTTTGGGTTCTACTCGGCGTAGAAACATTGTTACCACCGCTTCTCGTAGAGCCACTACTCCTTCTAGTACCAGAATTATTGGATCTGGTTCGGGTAGCTGGTTGTGCCTGATTATTTGTTCTTGTTCTAGTACTTGGTTGAACGTTTCTATTAGGTTGAACGTTTCTGTTTGTATTCGTATTTGTGCGGGTACCGTCACTACTTCTTCTAGTTGTATTAGTAGAATTGACACTTGGTCTTGAATTGGAAGAGTTAATAGTACTGCGTCTGCCACTGTTGGTGCTATTTCTATTTATAGTTGATGAGGAATTTCTGTTTAAGGAGGATGACGAACGATTTGCATTGCTGGTAGCATTTCCTCTTCTCGAGTTGCTATACGAAACATCTCTACTATTTCGGTAATAATTATTTCCATAATAATTATTGTTTCGATTGCCATAATAAGGAGAGTATCCGTAACCATAGTTATAGCCATGGTAAGGATAATAGCCACCGTAACCATAACCATTATAAAACCCGTAGGAATAATAAGGATTATAAAATCCAGAATATCCCCAACCTGAATACCCCCATCCACGATAAGGATTATGATATCCATATCCGCCATAAGGATAGAAGCCATTATTATAAAAACCACTATTATTATAGTAAATATTGATGTCTACATTTTGACTATTTTGACCCCAACCGGCGTAACCCTCCTGATATTGGGCAGTGCCATTATCTTCAGAGTAATCCCCTTCGTAATCATCAATATTAGTGAAAATCACATTGTCATTTTGAGCTATATATTCAAATTGTTGAGATTTTTCTCCAAAATACTCTTTGTAATAACCATTATTATTGTTAGGAGCATTTTCATAATACACTTTTTTAGGAGAAACTTCAGAGCCATAAATACCATCATTTTCATAACCAGCGTGTTGGTATGATCCACAAGAAGCTACTCCGAAAAGTAGGCTTAGTGCAACAAAAAATGGCAATTTGCGATATAAGGAAGTTTTAAATTGCATATCTATTTGTTTTTATTGTTGAACATTACAAAAATAGTTAGTTTTGTCGAACTATTTTATTATTTAACATAAGCACAACTTTTGTGCCAAAACCCTGGTAATGAGTAAAAATCTTACAAGTAGAGCGGAAGACTATTCCAAATGGTACAATGAGTTGGTCGTCAAGGCCGATATGGCGGAGAATTCGGCAGTTAGAGGGTGCATGGTAATCAAACCATACGGTTATGCGATATGGGAGAAAATGCAGGCTGAATTGGACCGAATGTTCAAGGAAACAGGGCACCAAAATGCCTATTTTCCTCTGTTTGTTCCTAAGAGTTTGTTTGAAGCAGAAGAAAAGAATGCTGAGGGTTTTGCCAAGGAGTGTGCGGTAGTGACACATTATAGGTTACAAAATGATCCTGATAACCCAGGGAAATTGCGCGTTGACCCAGAAGCAAAATTAGAAGAAGAACTCGTGGTGCGGCCAACCAGTGAAGCTATTATTTGGAGTACTTATAAAGGATGGATTCAAAGTTATCGGGATTTACCAATCTTGATCAACCAATGGGCCAATGTGGTGCGTTGGGAAATGCGCACACGCTTATTTTTAAGAACGGCTGAATTTCTTTGGCAAGAAGGTCATACGGCTCATGCCACCAAATCTGAGGCAGTGGCTGAAGCGCAATTAATGAATCAGGTGTATGCGGATTTTGCGGAAAATTTTATGGCGATTCCAGTAATTCAAGGAGTGAAAACTGAAAGCGAACGTTTCGCTGGCGCAGAAGAAACTTATTGTATTGAAGCCTTGATGCAAGATGGGAGAGCCTTACAAGCAGGAACATCCCATTTTTTAGGGCAAAATTTTGCGAAAGCATTCGATGTCAAGTTTACTACTAATCAAGGCAAGCAAGAATATGTCTGGGCTACTTCTTGGGGCGTTTCCACACGGTTGGTAGGTGCGTTGGTTATGACACACAGTGATGACAAAGGACTTGTGCTTCCTCCTAATTTAGCACCAATTCAAGTGGTTATTGTGCCTATTCATAAAACAGATGAGCAATTGGAGGCTATTGGAAAGGTGGCTCAGGAATTAATTCGCGAATTTAAGTCAAAAGGTATAAGTTGCAAATATGATGACAGAACGACACAACGCCCTGGAGCGAAATTTGCGCAATATGAATTGCAAGGTGTGCCGTTGAGAATTGCAATAGGCCCGAAAGATTTAGAAAATAATACAGTGGAATTAGCGCGACGCGACACTTTATCAAAAGAAAATGTTCTGCTGGAAGGGTTGGTAGATAAAATCGACAGTTTACTCAAGCAAATTCAAGAAGACTTATATAAAAAAGCACTAGATTTTAGGAATTCACATATCACTGAGGTTGATAATTTCGATGACTTTAAAACTGTTTTAGAGACTAAAACAGGTTTTGTTTCAGCGCATTGGGATGGTACTGCAGAAACAGAGGAGAAGATCAAGGAAATCACTAAAGCAACAATTAGATGCGTGCCTTTAGATCAGAAAAAAGAAGCCGGAAGCTGTGTATATACAGGGAAACCTTCATCGGGAAGAGTGCTGTTTGCGAAGGCATATTAAAATATTTTAAAAAAAGTTTGCTTAGGCCTTGCAACATTTAAAAATAGTTGTATTTTTGCACCCGCTGAAAGACATGAATATAGATTATTAATGTCAGACAGGTACACAATCAAAAGTTGTGTGTTCATTTGAAAAGGTTGCACATTAATAAAAAAAGCTATTAATTTGCACTTGAAATAAAACAAATGGCCCGTTCGTCTATCGGTTAGGACGCCAGGTTTTCATCCTGGTAAGAGGGGTTCGATTCCCCTACGGGCTACAATTTTTTAATAAGAAAGAAAGAAAATGGCAAATCATAAGTCAG
>JBBSRC010000081.1:0-20200 GCA_038243395.1 Flavobacteriales bacterium
CGCAGATCACAAATTGTGTCTGCCAATGTGGGCTGGCTCTGTAATTTCATGCACTAAAAATACAAATTAATCATCTGATTGTCAAGTGAATAAATGGTTATTATATGGCAATTTTAAACAGTTTACCCTTGCAACGGTCTTAAATTAAAAGGAAATGAACTAAAGGAATACGTTAAGTTGAAAAATATCTATCCGAATTTTAAATCTTTAAACACCCCACGACAAGGACTATTAGGGAAGCAAATGTCATTATCAATAAATCCAAAAAGAGATCCTATTTAGATGTGTGAAAACATTCCAAACTGATCACATTAATACGAAATGAATCATCCTACCCAACTCGTTAGAAACTGCTACCGCGTAATAAAATTAAAAGTTGTCTTTATTTTGGCTTAAATGTTAAGAATGTTATGTCCTTGAATACATTCATCAAACTGTAATAATAAAATTTTAAAACCACATTAATCAACTTCATAAGAATAGTTCCAAAAAGATTATCTTCTTATTACCAATTAAACAAATAAACATTATCCATGTTCATTTCAAAATTTAAATCATAAATAAGTCACATTACCATTCAAGACACATATATTTCAAATCGCTATTTTTCAAAATTTTCAGTGAACAATAGTAAGTGCAGGTTTTTTAATAAAAACGATCTTACAGTTTGATTAATCTTATCTTACTGTTTTTTAAATATTCTATTAGTATGAAAAACTACACACAGGAAAAAACCTTGTTAAATAATATCTTTGAATCTTCTGCGGCTGGCATTATGGCCATAGATAAAGATGGATGTATTTTAATGGCAAATCCTGCCAGTGCTCTACTTTTTGGTTATTCACATATGGAATTGGTAGAAAAAAATATTGAAGTTCTGATTCCACCGAAACTGAAACAACAATATAAAGGTTACCTCACAAAGCACCAAATACATCCTCTTAAGGAAACCGGGGTTTGGGGAATTAAAAAAAATGAGGAAAAGATTGCGTTTAGCATCAGTTTAAGTCCGACGGTCATCAGCGACCAACAAGCAACCATAATTTTTTTCTGGGATTCTGGACAACATAAAGAAGATTTAAGGATAATCAAACAGACAAACGCAAAACTTATTGAAAGTAACAGAAAGTTTGATGCGCTAATTAATAATTTAAAAGGCATTGTGTACCGCTGTAAAAATAACCGGGATTTTGAGATGGATTTCATTAGCGAGGGTTGTTATGAAATTTCAGGCTATCGTATTGAAGATTTTAAATCACAAAACTTGTTCTTTGGCAAACTCATCTGTGAAGAAGACCGTGCGCGTGTGTGGGAAAGCATAAAAATTGCCGTGACGCAAAAAGAACAGTATAGTTTCGAATATTGCATTCAACATAAAGATGGGAGTATTAAGTACGTTTTAGATAAGGGCCAAGCCATCTATAATGAAGGCAATGAAGTGGAAATGTTAGAAGGTCTCATAACCGATATAACCCCACTAAAAGAATCCGTATTAGATTTACATCACAGCGATGCGAAAATAAAAGCCCTTTTGGAAGCCATTCCAGATACCATGGTCGTGCAGGATCGCGAAGGCAACTATCTTGACTGGTACGCCAACAGTCCAAACAGTCTATTTATGTCTCCTCAAAAATTCCTTGGTGTCAATATGGAAAAAGCATTGCCAGACCTTATCTATCAGAAAATTAAAAAATCGCACATCCGAGTTATGGAAACCGGAAAAATGCAACTCGCTGAATACAGCTTTCTCAATAAGGAGAAGGTTGTGCACCACGAGGCGCGGGTAGTGCTTATGAATCATCATGGTCTTTTAACCATAATTAGGGATATGACTGAACAAAAAGCAACAAACGCATTACTGGATATAAGAAACAATGCATTGGCATCTGCCATTAATAGCATTTTCATTGCCGATGCGCAACAATCACATACACCTATAATTTATAGCAATCGGGCATTTGAGAAAATGACGGGATATAATACAGAAGAAATATTGAACAAGAATTGTTTGTTTCTACAAAATGACGATAGGGACCAAAAAGAAATTGAAATTTTGCACCACGCCATTACTAACGGAGATGCCTGCAATGTGACAGTTCGTAATTACAAGAAAGATGGCACTCTTTTTTGGAATGACGTTACCATTACACCGGTCCATAACAACGATAATGAACTGACCCACTTTATAGGAGTGCACAACGATATTTCACATAAAGTAAAATCAGAAAGATTAAAGGAACAGATAAGAAAAATATTAGAGCTAATTGCTAAAGACAAAACGCTGAAAACAGTAGGCGGTAAGATTGTGTCAACAGTTGAGACCCATATTATTGATTGTATGGCCTCTATTTTTATTTTGGACTCAAAAAAAGAGAAGTTTAATAAACTAGTCGCACCAAATGTGCCCAAGTCTCTGGTTCAAAAAATTGAAAGTACAACCGTTAATTGTGAATCGCGCGACGCTGGCAAAACTTGCTTCCTGGAAAAAATCATCATCGTACCTGAGATTTCCAAAAATGTTTTATTGAAAAACTTTAAGGAAATTGCGTTAAGCAACGACATAAATGCATGGTGGTCTTTTCCAATTAGGTCTTCAACAAAAGAGGTTGTAGGCGTTTTTGCAATATTCAACAGATTTTCTCGAGAACCATCAAGTACTGAAAAAGAATTCATATTGGATATGATTGATTTGATAAGTATCCCAATAGAAAAGGAAAATAATCGGATTAAATTGCAAGAAAGTAAGTTTCAGCTCGAAAAATACACACAGGAACTGGAAGAACGTGTGCAGGAGCGTACAAAAGAAGTGTTATCTACAGTTCAAAAGCTCGTTGAAACCAATTTTAATCTCGAGGATCAAATTCTCAAAGCTGAACATGCCGAAAAACTTGCAAGAAACAGCAAGAGTATCGCTTCTGAAATCGCTAAAAATTTCCCTAATGGTATTGTTGCGGTGATAGACAAAGATTTAAAAATACTTTTTGCTGAAGGTGATGGTTTGGCCCAAATGGGTTTGGAAAAAGTGTTTTATGAGGGCATGTATATTGATGAGATTTCCAATCTTCCCAACAAGATAAAAATTTTAAGAAAAAAGAATATTCTAAAAACTCTGGCTGGTGAGCGCCTTTCTTTTGAAATTAAATACAAACACAGATATTTTGCGGTTAACACAGTGCCTTTATTTGATGAGAATAAGGAAATTAATTATGCATTGCACGTTTTTAGTGATATTTCGCAGCAAAAAGACGTAGAATTTACCATCCAAAAAGCCTTTGAAAAGGAACGCGAATTGAATGGCCTCAAATCACGTTTTATTTCTATGGCATCCCATGAGTTTAGAACCCCACTAAGTGCCATATTAACAGCCACTATTTTAATAACCAAACAAAATAAACCGGGGAATGAAAATAAAATAGATAAATATGTGACCCAGATTGAGAAAAATATCAATCACCTGACTTCAATCCTCAATGATTTTCTCTCTCTCAGTAAACTGGAAGAGGGTAAACTCATCGCGGTGCCAGAACGATTCGATTTAATCTCATTTTCCGAAGCCTTAGTAAAAGATTCTTTTATCGGTTTAAAAAAAGAACAAACCATTAGCGTAATGCATACAAGCTTGGAGTTATTTGTGCACTTAGACAAAAAATTGTTAGGTCATGTACTGAGCAACCTTCTGTCAAATGCGTCAAAATATTCTCCAACAGGCTCCATCATTGATTTTAAGATATTCCAAAAGCGGGCAAGTGTCGTTTTGCAAATTACCGATAATGGTATTGGAGTACCGAAAGAGGAGCAGGTGCATTTGTTCTCCCGCTTTTTCAGGGCAAAAAACGCTGTAAATATTGAAGGCACTGGTTTGGGTTTGAATATTGTTAAACACTATACAGAACTCATGGGAGGGACTGTAGATTTTGAAACTGAAATCGATCGAGGATCAACTTTTTGGATCGAATTTCCAATACAAAAAATATGATGAAAATTTTAATAATAGAAGATAATGAGGACGTAAGGGAAAACACAGCGGATATTTTGAAGCTGTCGGGTTACGATGTTGCTACTGCCGAAAATGGAGAAATCGGATTGAAAATGGTCCGAGAATTCACACCTGATATGATTGTTTGTGACATAATGATGCCCGTGTTAGATGGATATGGAGTCCTTGAAGCGCTTAATAAAAACAGCTTCACGGCTAGCATTCCATTTATTTTCCTTACGGCGATGAGTGAGCAAACTGAAAGACGGAAAGGAATGAATCTAGGCGCAGATGATTACTTGACCAAACCTTTTACTGAAAAGGAATTACTTGAAGCAATAAAGAGTCGTTTAAGAAAACACGACTTTTTATTAAAAGAATTTTCGAGAACTGCAAAAGGCGTTACCGAATTCATTGAAGCGGCCATAACGTATTTAGATTTAGAGCATCTTTCAAGAGACTACACACCTATAAAACATCAAAAAAAAGAACTCATTTTCTTAGAAGGTAACCTAGCCAATTCATTGTATTTTGTAGAAAGTGGCGTTATAAAAACGTTTAAGACCACTGAGAAAGGAAAAGAATTGGTAACGGGGTTTCATAAATCTGGACATTTTCTGGGTCAATTATCCTTATTGTCTGATACTGGTAAATATATGGAATCTGCCACGGTAATTGAAGACGCCGAACTGTATAAAATCCCGAAATTGGATTTTACAACTCTTATTAACTCTAATCAAGAGGTGGCCAATAAGTTCATTACTTTAATCTCTAATAATATGGTTGAAATCCAAGAGCAACTCATAAATATTGCTTTCGCAACCGTAAGACAACGTGTTGCAAAGGCCTTGTTAGATATGGATAATAAAAATATTCTAAAAAACAATAATTCTGAAGGCATTGCAATAGCCCGCGAAGATCTTGCAGGTCTTATAGGTACGGCAACTGAAACAGCCATCCGCATGTTAACTGAATTTAAAGAAGAAGGTCTAATAAGCTTTGATGCTTCCAGAAAGATTTTTATTGAAGATGAAAACACCTTAAAAGATATCGCGATTTTTGGATAACCCTGTGATTGCTTTAAAAAGCCCTTCACGACTTTAGATATCATAAATTAAAAAAAGACCAATAACTCATATATCAAAATGATAAATATTGATAAAATGGGTTATTGGCCTTTCTGTCTTTTGAACTTTTACGTGTTCAAATATCATGAACCGTACTTGTGAAGTTACTCGACTTTCTTTTTAACATTCTCTAATTTATGCTCCAAATCACCAATGATATCATCAGCTTTATGGCTCATTTTTGAAACGGTGTCGTTAACTAATTTATCTAACTCTTCCTTTTTATCATGCATAGTATTCGCTATGTCTGCTTTAGTATTCTTCAACCAATCAGAAACTTCATCTTTAGTATCTGCAACGGCAGTCTTAATTTTCTTTCTTGTTTTACTTCCTTTATATGGCGCATACAAAATACCAATTCCTGCACCTATTACTGCACCTGCTAAAATTGCTGTCAAAATACTCCCCTTGTTGGTTTTCATGATAATTATATTTTTACGTTATTTATTATTCCGTGAAATTAGGAACATTTAACCTCATATTAAATGACCCAGGTCATTCCAGAGAGTATTCAGGTGTAGTTTGTTGCCTATTAAATTATTTAATGCTTACTTGACCTAGGTCATTTAAAATCATCTCCATAATTTTTATCTTACCACAATGTAAGAGGCATTCCCTTTTGTTATATAAATTATGGACCTAGAAGCTACAAACATTAAAAAAATATATTTTAAAGGCTATAATAGCCTTTTTCTATTGGAAGATGCGATAAAAAATTTAAAGGAAAATGGACCCACCGACTGTAAAATAACTGTCATAGGAAAGGTATCCAGCTTTGGTCTTGAAAAAAATATTGAATTCTCCAAAAACCAAGATTACTTAAAAACATATTGGAGTGAGGTATTGGCCTATCCTAATAACCTGGGAAGTTTTGTAAATTCTGAAACAGGAAACGTTTTTATAGTTGGAACCTTGGCTTCGACATTTCTTAGGGAAATAAACGGAAAATCTTTGGGGACCATATTTTCAGGACCTTATGCCATAATTAAGGGGATGGGCGCAAGCGAGAATCAAGCTGCAAGTTTCATGAAAATGCTCAATGCGGGGTATTATATAACTATTTTTAGAGGTTCTGAAAATGAAATGATGTATTATGAAAAAGTGTTGCAAGAGATATAAATCGATTATTTTATTGAATTGCATACGAAATGAAGAGGCCACTTAATCTTCTGCTGTTGATTACTATGTTTATTCCCTAGTAAGACGAGTTCAAATACTGTCTGTTATAAATTTTCGAGGCTGGAAAAATAATGTAATCCTAATTGAATCTCTTGCCCTTATTACTTGAACCTTCCAATTCAGATGCCGCTTTTTTTGTAATCGTAGTGAGCCATAAAATAAATAGGTTTATTTGTAATTGAATTTCATCCAATTTTCAAATTTAGTATCTTGCTAAAATAAATTGATATTATGAAACTAAACTTATTGTCTTGTGATGCCCAGAGACCCGATAAAAGAGCTATATCCAAATGTATTGTAGAGATTTCATCGAATATGGATGAATCCTTATCGAATGAACTCACAGAAATACTTTTAGAGGGCGATGCCGTAGCTATCGAAGTAGAAGATAAAGACACTGCCTCTGCTTTAAGAGCTTTGCGAAAACTGTCTATTGACTATGAAATTATAGAATAAATCAAATTATCACTTGCGAATAATTTAAAATTTAAATAATAACTGTCATTATTATTAAACTTTGCTTCTCTCGGATTTGAAGTAACACCAGTTGTGTCTCTTATAATTTGCTGTTTACGAAAATGACAAATCCGATAGATACAGTGTTTCTCGGGTGTTATGCATTCCCTGCGGTAAAAGAGGTGATTTCGTTATTTTATAACAAAATGGCTTCAGTGTTCTTTCATATATCTATGCTTCACGCCGAATTACGCACCTATCCACAAATTGAAAATAATTTAATAATATTAAGGAGTATTTTCATTCCACTTTTCTGATTCTATCTTTTATTAAACTTGTGATTCAAATCTTAAGGATCTTAGTTTAATATTTTAACTTTAGTTAAAATTTGATTTAAAGATATTACAGAATGAATAAGATTTTAGTTTGGTCTATTACGGCTGCCTTAGCTGGATTTTTATTTGGATTTGATGTAGTTGTTATCTCAGGAGCAGATAAAAAACTTCAAATGTTGTGGCAATCTTCAGATGCATTTCACGGATGGGTTGTAATGTCCATGGCATTATGGGGAACTGTGTTTGGAGCATTATTCGGTGGAATACCCACCAATAGGTTAGGCCGAAAAAACACCTTATTAATCATCGGTGCACTTTATACAGTTTCTGCAGTTGGGTCAGCTCTTTCTAATGATCCATTTACATTTGCTTTTTTTAGATTTATCGGTGGTTTAGGGGTAGGTGCTTCTACTATTGCTGCACCAGCCTACATATCCGAAATCGCTCCCACTAAAGATCGTGGTAGACTTGTGGCCTTGTACCAGTTTAATATAGTTTTGGGTATTTTGGTAGCTTTTCTTTCTAATTATCTAATAAGTGGTTCAGGAGTACATGATTGGAGATGGATGATAGGAGTGGAGGCTGCTCCAGCATTGTTATATACAATTTTCGTCTTTACCATACCGAAAAGTCCACGATGGTTAATATCTAAAAATAGGGATGCCGAAGCAAGAACAATATTGGAATACATCAATCCTGGTCAAGATGTGGAAGAATTAATGATTGAAATAAAAAAGGATAATAATGCCCCAAAAAACGAAAATATCTTTATGAAAAAATATCGTTTTCCACTCACTTTGGCATTTTTTATGGCGATGTTTAATCAGCTTTCTGGTATCAACGCTTTTCTTTATTACGCACCACGAATTTTTGAAGAAGCTGGATTGGGAGAAAGTACAGCTTTATTAAGTAGTATAGGGATTGGTGCTATTAATTTAATTTTTACTCTTATTGGTGTTTTCCTTATCGATAGAGTGGGAAGAAAAACCCTTATGTATGTTGGTTCCATAGGATATATTATTTCTTTGAGTCTGGTTTCTTGTGCCTTCTTTTTAGGATGGTCAGGTATGGCGGTTCCTATATTTCTTTTTATTTTTATTGCTTCCCACGCTGTTGGACAGGGTGCTGTAATATGGGTTTTTATTTCGGAAATTTTCCCCAACCATCTCAGGGCTTCTGGCCAATCTTTTGGAAGTTCGACACACTGGTTCCTAGCAGCGCTGATTCCGGCAATGATACCTTTTTTGTTCTCGACCATAGGTGCTGGTGCCGTCTTCCTGTTTTTCGCAATAATGATGGTGTTTCAACTCTTATTTGTAGCTTTTATGATGCCAGAAACTAATGGCGTGCCTTTAGAAGAATTAAGTGATAAATTAATTAGAAAATAATCAATCATATATTTTACCGTGAAAAGATTACTTCTTAAAGCTTTAGCAATGTTATTTTAATTATCTCAGCCTGCAAGAATGAAGACAACAAAACTTGACTGCTGATAATAATGAGGGAATATACAGAAGATGAATTGTACAGACTTAATCATTTCATTCCTCAAGCAAACACTTATAACGGGAGAAAGATTCCTTATGATAAACAAGATCAACCAGATTTTGCGATAGGCACTTAAAATAGGCCGATCTAGTTAAGGAATCGGGTTTTAAAATTGCCTTTGAACAAGCTGATAATAGAATTGCAGCTTATCAGAAAAGTTCTTTCAGGAGATTCTTATGTCAGTTGGACTACCTAATAAAAATGGGACTAATTTTTTAGGCCGCATTGTTGATAATTCGTTTTAATTTAAGTTCCATTTCAAGTGGTGTTAAATAATCCAGACTTGAATGAATTCTTTTTGTGTTGTACCAAGTAATGTATTGGCTTACTTTGTCAAATAATTGCAAGTATGAAGTAAACTTAAAGCGATATAGCCATTCGTGTTTAATAGTCTTGAAAAAGCTTTCCGCTACTGCATTATCCCAACAGTTACCTTTTCTACTCATGGATTGTGTTATATTGCTATTGAATGAAAAGATATTAGTCATTGTATTGGCTGCATACTGAACACCTCTATCGGAATGAAATATGAAATTATTTGAAATAGTTCGATTTCTTCTAGCATGAATCCAAGCTTTTAATACCGTGTTTTGCACAGTCATATCTTCGCTTAACGCCCATCCTACAACCTTTCTATCTGCTAAATCTATAATAGTTGTTAAGTAATTCCAGTTATCATTTACTCTAATGTAAGTGATATCAGACACCCATTTTTCTCCTATAGTTGAACTTGAAAATTCTCTATCTAATTCATTTTTAGCCAATGGAAAGTTATGCTTGGAATCTGTTGTATTTACAAACTTTCTTTTTAAAACACTTTTCAGCCCCATTTCTTTCATCAATATTGCGATATATGAACGGCAATAATTTAGGTTTTCTCGTTCTAATATTTTCTGTATTCTACAGCTACCATAAATCTCTTTACTATCTTCAAAAATAGCTCTAATTCGTTCTTTTAGTAATATTACAGAGTTTTTAGTTCTTACTAAATTCTTATTCTTACGCCAATTGTAATATGCATTTTTACTGACCCGCATATATTTACACATCTTCTCAACCACAAAATCTGATTCATTTGATAAAATGAATTGATATTTTAGTGGTCGCTCTTGGAAAAGATGCTTACTGCCTTTTTTAAGATATCACGCTCCATTTTTACATCACGTAATTCTTTACGTAACGCTTTAAGTTCTTGCTCTTCTTTAGTAAGTTCTCTTTTCTTGGAAAAGTCTCCAGATTTAGCCTCATAATCCTTTTTCCAGCGACTTATAAGGCTGGGAGCAACACCATAATCCTCACTTATTTGTTTTGCTTTCATTCCTGATTGCAATAGTTCTACTATTGTAACCTTTAATTCATTGTCGTATCTTTTTGCCATAATTCAAATATATAATTTATGACCGTAAAAATTCGTCCCAGCTAAACTAGACAATCCAAGTCTTTCCCTTTACTGTCACAGGATTCATCTTAAATTGTTTCTGTAACTATAAATAATATTGTTTGCGTATTGAATCTTAACGATAAAATTGCTTTCAGTAATAAAGTCTGCGATATTAATAATAATAATGGAAGTATTTATAGTGATAAAAATAAGCGACGTTTTTGGATATTAAGATAAAACCACCCTATTGATATGTTTGACAATAAAGATATAATCTTCGTTAGTTATGGAGAAGTTCTGTTTGACGTGTTCCAAAATATTAAAAAAATTGGTGGAGCACCCTTAAATTTGGCTTTGCGCATAAAATCCTTTGGTTTCCCAGTATCCATGATCAGTGCGGTAGGAGATGATCAAGATGGTAGAGCGATTTTAAACTACATTAAAGCAAAAGGTCTTAACACTGAAGGGATTTTTATTTCCAAAAACTATAAAACTGGATTGGTAGATGTTCATATAAATAAAAGAGGTTCTGTCAGTTATAATATAGAGTACCCTTCTGCTTGGGATAAAATTGAAACAAACAATATAATTAACCATTTGATTAAAGAAGCTGATGTTTTTTTATATGGAAGTTTGGTCTGTCGTGAGAATGTTTCAAAAAACACCTTATTAGAGATTCTGCGAAACCAACATTTGTATAAAGTGTTCGACGTAAATTTGAGAAAACCTCATTATACCATGGAAACACTTAAAAGTTTGATGCATCATGCTGACTTTATAAAGTTCAATGATGAAGAATTAATAGAGATTTCAAAAAATTTAGGTTCAACATCAAATTCAATTAAGGAGAATATGATGTTCATTTCTGAACTTACAGATACAAAGTCTCTGTGTGTTACAAAAGGTAAACATGGTTCTGTACTTTTGTGGAAAGAGACCTTCTATTATAATTACGGCTTCTCTATTAAAGTTATTGACACAGTAGGCGCTGGAGATTCATTTTTAGCCGCATTAATTTCTAAATTGCTAAGTAATGACGACCCTCAAGAAGCAATAGACTTTGGCAGTGCAATTGGATCTATGGTGGCAAGTTGCGAAGGGGCAAATCCAGAGTTTTCAGTAAAGGAGATTGAGAGTTTTTTAAGTGCTCACCAAAATTAAATGTCTATAGCCAACACATCAAAAGAAAGCTGCCAAATATTGGGTGTTTCGATTTCAACCTTATACAATTGAATTCATAACAGTTCTGAAATAAATATTGTGATCTGAAATCTCAATAAAATTTGCTACGATTTCTATTTAGAGCTAATTGCTTAATGGAAAAACAAATAGAACTTATATTAAATACTTTGATAATGGGCAGTTGTACATTAGCACAATTTATTCTAATGACTGTGTTATTGGTTCTTTTAAGTAGTATTCAAAAAATGGGTATTTAATAAAAAACGCCGATACGTTTACGTTGAAAGATTATTTACTTGCCGATATTAAAAACAAATTCGATTTTAAATTTTATGCAAAATCTCATACAAAATTTTATGAGAATTATCAAATAAAAATTCTAGTAGGAAAGCCTGAATTATGAAGCTATCAAGAATTTTATCATACCGGTCAGTTATAGATAAATACCTAACCATGACTTTTTGAGTATTGGAATCACAAGATATTTCGAGTTTCAATTCTTTTGAGAGCATAATTTGTGTTGACCTGTGATAAAACCAATTCGAACCTCCATAGGAGCCATGATGTCCTGACGAATAGCCATGAATCAATGTTCATCAAAAGGTTTTAGTTGATCAAGATTACTAATCTTGAGAGCGTAGTAGATGCGATAAATACCTGCATCACAAGTAGTCTTGGTGTCTATGTAGCCAGAGATAAGATTTCCGTTGATATTGTGAGCTTCTGAAATGAAGCGGTTTGCGAAAGCATAAGACAGATCGATTAGCAAACCGCTTTTTTGTTTTGGGAATTCATAGCGCTCAATTCCAAAATTTGGTTTCACACTCATTTTGGCACTAATTCCATTTTCAAAAGTCACAGCATAAAAACCAGGATGGGCGTTCTCCTTTTTTTTAATTAGTAACGTATGTACATCATCATCTAAAACTGGTTTTATAAGAATGTTCCCACCACTTCCAGTACAGCCCACGCCTTCAATTCGGGTGTGAGTAAATCCATCAAACTCTCTAGCATAATGATCATAACCTGTGTGAATGTGAGGATTGGTTTGTGGTCCAATACTCATCATATTAAAGGGTGAAGAGGCAGCGGGGGAGAGTTGCCCATAATCTCCAGAAGTGCCCAAAAACACATTGATACGATCAGCAGGGGTTTTGAAATCATCTAAGACAATAATTTCTTTTTCCTTTTGACATGCGCTACAGAGTAATACGAATAAAATGAAAACTACATTTTTCGTGCTTCTAAGGGTCTAGTGGATCTAAAGGATTTTGTTGTAAAGATTAAAGTTCAATACCAATTTTAGCGATGTCTTCTTCGGAAATCGGATACGCTTTTTCTCAATAGGCAGAATTGTTCTAGCAATTTTTTAGACTACTTTCTATTTCTTGGTCTTTCGATTTTAATAATGACATAAAGACGGGATTGGCTTCAAAAAGCTCAGTTACTTTTGGATTGTTTGAATAGCAGTGAATACATAAAGGTTCTTGTCCTGAATCATATCAAATGACTAGGATTTTTTAAATTGACATCATTTTCAATTATGGTTTGAGCTTGACTATTTAAAAAGCAAAATAACATCAGGCTAAAGTACCATTTATACATTATTTAAAAGATTTGGTAGAATAGACCAAAAAATTATCGACTTTGGTTTCTTGCATATTTAATGAGATGCTTTTTAACTTTTCCGAAATAACTCTTTGGTCTAAATAATTAGATTAGTATCCAGGATTTTGTGTTACCATACCTTTTGGAGTACCATCTATGTAGCGCTGTGGGATTGGCCAATATTCATTCGTTCCTGCTGTAAACTTGGCATTGGTCAAATGTGTTCTTCTCGTTTTTTCTACCTCAAGATAATCATTCAGTACTTTGTCAGCTATACCCCAACGTACGAGGTTGAAAAAACGATGTCCTTCCATGGCCAATTCTAAGCGTGTTTCCAAGCGAACGCCTTCACGTGCCTGAGTTTTATCATTCCAAAGGCTCTCATAGACTGCAATTTTATAATTCGCAGCATCTGCGGTTCCCGCCAAATTTTGCACGGGTGCTGTATTTGCAGCACGCGTTCTGATCTGGTTAACAAGTTGTCTGGCTTCTTCAAGTTTATCAAGTTCTACAGCGGCTTCAGCACGCCAAAGAATAACTTCTGCATAGCGAATAATATAGTAATTTAAGGCATTGACGTAAGGCCAAACATTAACGTAAGCCGAAGAATTTGCCGAAACAATCCGCTTTTTTGGACCGAATGCACCATAAGTAGCTAAATCACGTGCCCAATTTTCTTCATATGTAACCCCAAGATCTTTATAAGGAATTCCAGGCCTTCCCACGATAATATCAAGTCTTGGGTCAACCATGTCATTTGCAATCAAGTTGGTGTTGTTATTAAGTATTGGTAAACCGGTTGCATCAGTTTTAAATGCATTTACCAAATTTTGCGATGGCCTGTGAAAGCCATATTGCGCATAAAAAGGGCCTCCAGGTGCAGTCAATCGATCACCTATGCTTCCATTATAATTGCTTGGTTCACCATCATTTACCGTATGTTGTACCGAAAAAATAATTTCTTTACTATTTTCATTTTCGGGTAAAAAAACATCTTGATAATCATCTAACAAGCCGTAACTGCTTTGCATTACTTCAGAAGTAGCATCATATACTTTTTGCCATTGTCCTTGAAATAGGTAACACTTACTAAGATATGCCTTCGCCGCAATTTTTGTAGGCCTTCCAATTTCAGTTTGTGTATCTGGGAACCCATCATAAGCTATTTGAAAATTTTGCTCAATTTTTGCCCATAGCTCCTCTGAGGTAAAAGCTGTATTGGACTTTGCATAATCTTCAACCGTTTCAGCAGATTCATCAATGTAAGGAATATTGTTATAGATTTTTTTCAACTCAAAATAATAATGACCACGCAAAAAGTGAAGTTCTGCCAAACGCCTTACTTTAAGACTGGCTTCAAATCCTTCTGAAGCATTAAGGAGTCTTACCGCCTCGTTGCAGCGCTTAACGCCTTCATAAAGTGCCATCCATTTGCGCTCTACGTCGATTATGGTTGAATTTGTAATATAAATCTCCATCTGATGGATATTATTCTGGTCACCAGTTCCGCCTCCTCCTTTATAGGCATCATCAGAAACGACATCACCAAAACTCCAGTTGGAGTCTGGAGAATTGTAAGCATTACTAGCAGCATCAAATTGTCCATTGAGTACGCTGTAAGCAGAAATAATGGCGCGTTCCACATTTTCGGGTTTAGTCATTTCAGAGGGCGCTACTTCTCCATAAGTAGTCTCTTCTAAGTAGTCGCTAGAGCACGACATGTTTGAAAACGCTAAGCCAATAATGCATATACACAGGGTTATTCTAAATATTTTCATAATACGTGTTTAAAAAGTTGCGTTAATACCTAATGTGAAAGTGCGTGACGGTGGATAAATACCACGATCTACACCTATATCCAAGTTTCTGTTACTAGAAGAATAATTTTGCAGACCTATTTGTGGATTCATACCACTATAATCAGTAATTGTAAAAAGATTTGTGGCCTGTAAATAAATTCTGAGTTCCATACCGCTAAGTTTTTCTGAATTAATAGTGTAACCTAACTGTGCGTTGTTCAATTTAAAATAAGAGCCATTTTCTACATAATAAGAAGAAGGTCTAATGTTATTGTTAGGATCATCTAGAGACAATCGCGCAATTGAAGATCCTAGGTTTTCTGGAGTCCATGCATTTAATAATGCCGTGTCTTTATTATACGCCGCTTGATTGAAGAAATGGGTTTTGTATTTGGTCAAATTGTAAAGCTCGTTACCAAAGCTACCATTAAAGAACAAGCCTAAGTCGAATTTCTTATAAGTGAAATTTAAATTTAAACCAATAAGGGCATCTGGGTGTGGAGAACCAATAAATGAACGGTCTTTATTATCCAGCACACCATCGCCGTTTGTATCCTCAAACCGGATATCGCCGGGTTGAGCATCAGGTTGCAGACCATGGTCGCTAACTTCTTGTGTGCTTTTAAATATACCATTAGCCGTATAGCCATAAAATGAGCCGATAGGCTGGCCAACAGCACTCCTAGACACTTCTTGGTCAAAATTCACACTGTGTAAGGTGGAACTAGGAATGCCCAGATAAGGGACACTATTTAACTCGGTTAACTTGTTTTTATAGGTAGTAAAATTTAAAGCTATATTATAGCCAAAATCATTTATGGTATTCCTGTAGGAGAGGTCAAGTTCAAAGCCCTTATTCGCCATCTTTCCATCATTGATCCATTGCCCATCATTTGTACCACCATAAGTAAGTGGAATTATGTTGTATACCAGAATATTTTCTGTCAGCTTGTTGAAATATTCTGCTGTGAGTTGTAATTTATCGTCAAGGAAACCGAGATCAAGACCTATTGTACTTTGAGTAGAAGTTTCCCATTCCAGATCTTGATTAGGGACCCGTGTTTGGGTAAGACCTGTACTCACCGAGTTTTGACCACCGCCAATCCCGTAATCTGAGAACGCACTGTTATTGCTATAGCTGTCTACTGTAGAGTAGGAAGGGAGCTGCTGATTACCTGTGAGACCCCAACTTCCGCGGAGTAAAAAAGATGAAAAATTATCTCCAAAATCAAAGAAATCTTCTCGGTCTAAACGCCATCCTGCTGAAAACGAAGGAAAGGTGCCCCAATTGTTATTGGCCAATCTTGATGTTCCATCCCGTCTTACAGTAGCCGTAATCAGATATTTCTGATCGTAATTGTATTTCGCTTGACCAAAGTAAGAATTAAGTGTCCACTCACTAGCATCACCAAAATTTAATTGATTTTGGGTACCATAGCTCAGAAAACGAAAACTTGGGTCTTCGTACAGAAAACTTTGTCTTGAAGCTCCAAACCCCTCATAGTAATATTTAATGGCTTCTTGACCAAGTAGAATGTCAACATTATGAAGATTTAGTTGTTTGGAATAGTTAAGTGTGTTGGTCCAGGTAAGTTGATGGTTAATACTATTTGTCGTATTTAGAGAATTCACTTCATTTTTAGACAGGATTTCATTGTAGATCGGTGAAAATCCACGATAGTTATTTGATTGATAATCTAGACCTAAAGACGTTCGTGCTGTAAAATCGTGGAGTTTTAATTCTGCGAAAATATTACCTAACGCCTGTATGCTTTTTTCTTTATTGTCTTTGCTGCGATATAAGCTTCCCATAGGATTTTCCACGTCGTTTAATGGATTCCCAGCATAATTACCAAGAATATCTTTTACAGGAACTAGAGATGGAAATTGTAAGGCATTATAAACAATACTTCCCAAAGAACTATTTGTACCCACCGAAACTCGCTCTTTGTAAGAAGCTGTAAAATTTTCACCAATAGTGACTACATTACCTATGTTATAACTTGAATTAAATCGTGCAGAATAGCGCTTAAAACCAGTGTGCTTTATAATTCCTTCCTGATCAAAATAACCCAATGAAAAGGAATGTTGTGCCTTTTCTTCACCTTTGGATAAAGACAAATTATAGGATTGAACAGCGGCAGGCCGCATAATTTCGTCAATCCAAGATACATTCCCAGCAGGTATGGTTTGTTCATTATTTAGCCATTGTGGTATGGTAGGATTGTTGGGATCATTTCCATAAATATCGTTAGCGGGTGTTTGTCCATCATTTTTAAAAGCTTGCCATAATAAATTACCATATTGCTGAGCATTTAGCATATCAGGTAGATTAAATGATGATTGCACGCCGCTGTAAATGTCTAGATTTATTTTATACAATCCGTTTTTGCTACCTTTTTTGGTTGTAATAACGACCACGCCATTAGCGGCCCGAGAACCATAAATGGAAGAGGAAGCTGCGTCTTTTAAAACTTGAATTGTTTCGATATCATTGGGATTGACTCCATTTAAACCGTTAGAAACAGGAACTCCATCGACTACCACTAGCGGATCATTATTATTAATAGTGCCAAAGCCTCTAACGCGGATGGAGGTGCCACCGCCTGGACTATTATCACTCAAAATCTGTACCCCTGGAAGTCTCCCCTCTAGCATTTCTGTAACGTCCGAAGTCGGAATAGAAGTTATTTCTGTGGGTTTTATGGACGAAATAGATGCCGTTATATTTCGTCGCGTTTCTTGACCATATCCGGTAATTATCACTTCATTAAGTGTGTTGTCGTCCTGCTTCATATCAATTTGCAGTGCACTTAAAGATTCAACAAGAAGTTCTTGCTCTTTAAATCCTACATAGGAGATTTTAATCAAAACCGGTAACTCAGCTATAGTAAGACTGAAATTTCCATTAAAATCGGTAGAGGTTCCATTTGTGGTGTTTAATTCGACAACTGATGCTCCAGGTAGCGGCATTCCTTGATCATCTAAAACAACGCCCTTAAGAGTCTGTTGAAATATTGTTTTTACAATTATTTTTTTAGAGACAGAATCAATCGAATAGGGTGTAAAGTGAGTCGCAGATCGAGCATTGGTAGTCGTAAAGAGGATAGGGAAAATTATTAAAAGAAAAATCGATTTCTTTAAATTTGTCAAAAATTTGCACGTCATAATAAGTTAATTTTTGATTAATACAGTTTTTTGTGTTTTAGAAAACCTGGTTATGAAATTATATAAATGGATGCTAGCTTCATCTAATTGACTCAAATATAGGGTATTATTGTATTGGTATCAATTTTATAATTGATAATTCTTACTTCACTACAAATTAATACCTAAACAATTAGCTTTTAGGTTACCAAAAGATTAACGAATTATTAAGTGTTGGAGTAATTTACTGAATTTTTCATCCTATGTGCATGGCAATGTTTCTTTTTAGGCAGAAGCTTAGCAATGTAAAAGCGCTCAATAAAATCTCATTAACATAGAGTTTCTACTTTTGAGAGAATTGGCTATTATGCATATTACTGTAGATGCAATTTTGTTAAGGACAGAAGAAATCCTATAACCATATTTTGAGAAATTATTCTGTATTGTCAGAAGATTTGGGATGGAATAGAGGAGCCTATTTTTGTTCAATGAAATTACATAAATTAAACATATTGTTTTTCCGGCTTTTGTATTCACAATTTAATTAATTCTAGAAGTACCATTATTTTATTGAATTGCGAACGAAATGAAGATGCCAATTAATCTCTATTTTTGACATCTATTTTCATTCCCTATTTAGACGAGTAATTACTAAATTATTTTTCTGGGTGAATCTCTCTTGCAAAATATTTTTCCAAAACTAATGTTGTGGGAGACTTTTTAATTGAATCACCCCGATTATTGAAAGGAGAATAGATTTGTGTAGAAATCTGATTCTTCTTTGACAGTGGCAAATTCCGTAAATACGCAAAGTAGATTACAGCCACACATCCAAATACAATGACTATGAAAATACCGAGAATAAAATTATATTGATTTTCCATTTTCTGAATTATTTAGATGAAGTTATATATTCCGTTGTTTTAATGCTCCTAAACAATCGGTAGGCACATACTTGGAGCAAGTCTTTAGCTGAGCATCGGTTTTATTTCGTCAAATTCGGTTGTAGTTTCCAACTGTGGTTGAAGGTTAATTTGACATCACTATAAATTTACTTATAAGACAACCTCATAACATAGTACAAATGCGACATGTTTATAGTATAAGAGAATTGAATTTGACCGAATTTACAAGGGAAGTTTCGTTTACCATGCTTGGATTTATTCCGGTAAAATGCCGAAAATCCCTAATAAGATGCATTTGGTCATAATATTCAAAGCGATGGGCTATTTCCATCCATGAGGTATGGGGATGTCGTTCTTTAAATTTGTAGGCTTCAGAAAACCGTACCATTCGGGCAAAATATTTGGGAGAGAATCCGATACGCTCCAAGGATTGACGTTCCAACTGGCACACTCAAGCAGGACTGAGAAGCCAAATTATCCATAGATAGATTCCCGTGAATTGCTATGAGTTGCAACATCGCTCTGTCTATCGGGAGCGCAGGTTTCAATTTAATTACTTTCCCAAGAAGATAATCTTGGATAATAGTATTTTGTTGTTCATTGGCCGAAGCATTCATAAGTCGTTCCAACACTTCGTCTATTTCCTTTCCGAAAATCAAACGTGCTTCAAAATCGCAATCTATAATTTCCTTTAAAGGAATGCCAATTAAACGGTAAAGTCCACACGGTCTGAACATTATGATTACATTTTCTTGTTTCTTTCCGATATCAATGGTTACCGGGGTAAGCTGTGGCCCAACGATTATAGCATGTCCGCGCTTTTGAAACTTACCTGATCCTCTTTTTATCTCAAGGGGATCTTGTAAATAAAAACACAGAAAACGCGTGTGTGTGGGCATATAGGTATAAATAGGCGAAAGAAGATTACCCTGAGTGAAGTCGTGCCCCATGATGCATATTGATTCCACATACTCTGTCAAGGCGGGGTGCGGATTATAATATTTCGTAAACATAGTATGGAAGAATTATGTTTAAATAAATATTTGAATTGAATACTGCCACTTAAAGTTACTTAATTCCTTTAAGCTTAAGTGCTTTAAAAATAACTATCTCTATAGTATTCAAAAGGTAACTAAACACGAAATGTAGATAAGCGTCAACCTTCGCTACAATTTACAACTTGCAGCATTGGAGTTCGTTCGGTTTTGAATCTTGCCTAATAAATTCATTATGTTACAGCTTTCTTAACTAATCGCCATTATATTCCGTGCTCGTCTGCCGGACGGCACCGAAAGCTCCGTTCGGGTTAAAGTGTTTGATGAAAAAGTCTTAGACCCAAATCTAAAGCTTGCATTTCCATTCCACTTGTGCGCATATTGTCGAAAAAAGTCCGGAAGCGGCAAAACTCTTTATTAATTAATAGAGGTCAGTATCTAAATACGTATCTTTATTGTCAGTAAATACATAATATTATGGATGTTTTTAAAGGTCAAAATCTTCTAGAGTTCTCTGATCGGTTCAGAACTAATGAAGATTGCAAGAAATACTTAGCATCAA
>JBBSRC010000082.1:0-20160 GCA_038243395.1 Flavobacteriales bacterium
CTTTTAAGGTATTATCTAAAAAAGCCTTATAGACATATTTTTCAATAGCTTCAAAGGATCCGAAGTATTCGTAAAATTGTGATTCATCAAAGTTATTGTTCTTTGCGAAAATATAAACGGATTTAGGTTGTGTACCGTGTTTCAAAACATAATCCATGTAGAAAGAGATGATGTTTTGATCTGAAATAAATTTCTTTTCTGCCATAATTGTAAATTATATGTAAAGATATATAATGTCTAACGTTAATAGGATAACATTAAACAAAATTTAACAGTAGCGTTACAATGCTTTGTGACGTTGTGATAAATTACGCAGACTTAATAGACTTTGACCACATCAAGAACCAATATTAATTATTAATATTCCAAACCAATCAGATGTCTTACATCATCTAATAACAACATCAGATTTCGACTAAAATCGTGAGTCATTATTGGGCTTTCACGTTTCCCATTTCTTAGAAGATCATTGAAATGTTCTGTTTCAAAATTATAGCCAATGGTATTATAGTCAAAATCATATGTGGTTTCCTTACCATTATAGATAACGGTCACAGTGGAAGGTGCATGAAATCTCGAATTGATTTTAACCACGCCATTACTGCAATAAAAAATAGCTTCGGTCGGCGTTTGTTCCAAAAGCGTGCTTCTTAAAAATGCTTTGACGCCATTGTAATAATTAAAGATAATATCACAAGAAGCGTCTGCTCCATTATCAAAAAAAACTGCTTTAGCATCCACATCTATAGGTTTCCCTAAAGTGGATAAGGCGGCAAAAATTGGGTAGATGCCAATATCCAATAAACTCCCACCTCCTAAAGATTTTTTGAAAACCCGAGAAGTGGTATCGAATTTAGCTCGAAATCCAAAATCTGCTTCCAAGTTTGTGATTGCTCCATATTTGCCAGACTTGAGTTCATTTAAAACAAATTGGTAGTGGGGCAGGAAATAAGTCCACAGACCTTCCATCAGTAAAACGTCGTTCAATTTGGCAATTGCAATCATTTCTTCGACCTCTTGAGAATTCATGGCTAATGGCTTTTCACATAGAACTGCTTTTCTATGATTGAGGCATAAAATGCTATACTCTTTATGAGAATTGTGGGGTGTGGCAATATACACCGCGTCAATATTAGGATCGGAAGCCAGGCTTTCATAATCTCCATATGCTTTTGTGGCATTATGTTGTTTAGCAAAGGAATTTGCTTTTTCCTGATATCTGGAAGCCACAGCATAGAGTTCACAATTCCCCACATTTTGGATGTCTTGAGCGAATTTGTTGGCAATTTTACCAAGTCCGATAATACCCCAACGTATGGTTTTCATTTAGAGAGAATTTTTATAAATTAAATAACCAAAATAAGCCAAAATACTTACTAACAAGAATAAAACCGATCGGTTATTCTTAGAGAGTTTTTTAAAGTCAATAAGCATTGCAATAATAATGGCTAAAAAGCACCCGACGAAATTCAGCCATAAGTAAGGAAGATTGATGAATTCATATTCGTTCAAAAAATATAAGCCCAAAATAAGGGCTTGTGTGATGAGCGCCGAAATAAAAACAGCGTTCCCTTTTACATATTTGAAGAAAAATGCCAATAGGAAAATTCCCAAAATATTTCCATAAAAGATTGATCCAATAATATTGACCAATTGAATCAAATTATCTGCTAAATAAGCAAAAGTCGCAATAGTAATGGCCAACAATCCCCAACCTAAAGTAAACCATTTAGAGGCTTTCAAATAATGGTTTTCGTCTTCATTTACCACAAAACTTCGTTTGTAAAGATCCATGGTGGTTGTGGATGCCAATGCATTTAATTCGCTGGCAGTACTCGACATGGCTGCACTTAGAATCACGGCTAATAGCAATCCAATTAATCCACGCGGCAAGTTATTTAAGATAAAGTGAATGAACACATAATCTTTATCGTTGGTTTCTACCCTAAGTGTGTTTTCGGTATTTGCTTTGGCAATTAACTCTTTTGCTGCATTTCTATTGGCTCGGTCGCCCTCATTAAATAAGGCGATTTGCTGGGCTATGGCGTGGGTTTTATGATCTGTGTAGGAATTAATTAATTCTTTTTTTTTAAGAAAAATTTGATCTTGATCATTTTGCAGCTGTATGTATTCTTCGGCATATGACGAATTCATCACGGTTTCTGTTGCTGCAGGATTAAAATTGATAGGCGAGGTGTTGAATTGGTAAAACACAAAAACCATAACGCCAACCAATAAAATGAAAAACTGCATTGGTACTTTTAAAAGTCCGTTAAAGATCAGGCCCATTTGCATCTCTTTTATCGATTTTCCTGAAAGGTAACGTTGCACCTGACTTTGATCCGTACCGAAATAGGAGAGCGCTAAAAATGTACCCCCAATAATCCCACTCCAAAACGTATAACGATTATTGAAATTGAAAGAAAAATCGAGAATGTCCATTTTTCCGCTGGCACCGGCAATATCCAAGGCTTTGGTAAAAGTGATGTTATCTGGAAGATAACTGACAATTAAAAAGAAAGCGATGAACATGCCTGTAAAAATTACGGCCATCTGTTGTTTTTGAGTCATACTGACCGCTTTAGTGCCTCCCGAAACGGTATAGATGATGACTAACACGCCGATAATAATAATGAGCAGATTGAGATTCCAACCTAAAACAGCCGATAGGATAATGGCGGGTGCATAAATAGTAATTCCTGCTGCCAATCCGCGTTGGATCAAAAACAGAATGGCGGTGAGACTTCTGGTTTTGAGATCAAACCGATCCTCTAAAAATTCATAAGCTGTATAGACTTTCAGTCGGTGGTACAAGGGGATAAATACCAAACAGATGATGACCATGGCAATGGGCAGGCCAAAATAAAATTGCACAAAGCCCATCCCATCATGAAATGCTTGACCTGGTGTGGAAAGGAATGTAATCGCACTCGCTTGAGTTGCCATAACACTCAGGCCAATCGTCCACCATTTGGCTTCATTACCACCTTTAAGATAATCCTCAACGTTTTTGCTGCCTCGTGTTTTCCAAGTGCCATAAGCGACAATGGAAACAAGTGTCCCAATAAGGACAATCCAATCTAATGTCTGCATTTTAGAAGGATTTCATGATAAAGTAAAATACAATGATATACGCGGCATTGGCAACCAATACTAAGGTGTATGATTTTTTCCAGCGTTCTCTTGGTGGTTGTTTTTGCATAATTTTATTTTTTAAAAGAGAAACTTTCTAATTTTAATTCCGAAGCTTTAGAATAGAAGGTTCGCATTTTAATTTTTCAATCGTTCATGACCGCTAATGGATTCTTTCCCTACAGAAAGCATATTGGCAAACAAACGAAATGCGCCCGCAACACCTTCAGGAAATTCTCTAAAAAAGCTCAATCCCGTATAAATATAATGACCTTTACCATATTTGGCTACTAAAATGCTGCCTTCCTTGGCAGTTTCATCCTTATCATGCATCGATAATATAGGTAAGAATTCTTTTGACCATTTATTTGGAAAGTAAAGTCCGCGTTCCTGCACCCAGCCTTCAAAATCTTTTTGGGTAATCTTATTTGGATAGTTGAGCAGTTCGTGATTAGGATTTAAAAATTTGACTTTGGCAGTTTCGTCGGTAACCCGATCTCGAGAAAGTTCTAATGGGTAAGGTGCCAATTGATCCACAACAATACCTACATTGGTATTATACTGAACAATCAAATTACCGCCTTGCTCAACAAAATCAAACAACTGTTGCTGTTTGAATTTTAGTGCGTCTATAGTATTGTATGCTCTAATTCCAACCACAATAGCATCAAATCGATTTAGGTTTTTTGCGTTGATATCTTCTGGTTTAATAATGACCACATTGTAGCCTATTTGTCTCAGACTTTCAGGCACTACATCTCCGGCGCCTTCAATATACCCAATGTTTTCGCCTTTTTTCTTAATGTTCAAACGCACGATTTTACTTTCATTAGGCAATAACACAGACTGAAACGGAATATGGTCATAATCAATTTCTACTATTTTTTTTGAGTAAACTTCATTGCCAATATGAACCCTCGACGATAGTAAGCCTTCGCTCTGATTATTTGGTGGAAATACCGTAAAAACCAAAATCTGCTCTTGACCTTTATTGAGAATTGCTACGTTTTGCTTTTCAGGATATACGCTCCAGTCTTTTGGATGTGACAATTGGACAAAGCCTTCCAAATTGTCGCGATTGGCTTTCACGATAACTTGGATATCTTTTTGATGTTCGTCGGCAAAAATAATTACAGGTTCAGAAATGTGCGAAGAGACTTCGGGCATAATTTCAAAAGGTTTATAAACTTCGCCTTTTACAGGATCATTTATTTTATAGACGACTGGTTTTGTATAGGATAGTGTTTCTCCATCAATCGAAATGTTGAACGTCGCCGTAATGTTTATCGGTGTTTCTGGTAGTCCAATTAAACTTTGTTGATCTACTTTATACATTCCTAAACTTCCTTTGTTATTTAACCAATAAGGAGCCGAGTAGATTGCAGATGAAGGAATATTTATTTGTGATTTAAAGCGTTCGGATTGATTGAATTTTAAATCGGTATTTTTTTTAAGGTTGGTACCATCGGATAGCGCTACGGAAATCAATTTAATATTCTGGGCACTGCGGTTGATGGCTTCCAACTTTAAATCCATTTTACTATTTGGAGTAGCGGTGCTAGACGCCGCAGCGACTTCCAAATACAATCCAGCACAGGCCGCAATCACATTTTTGAGGTCTTCAGATTTGATTGTTTTCCAATGCTTATTATCGAGCTTTTGCACCAATTTATAAGCCTCAATCAACTTCGGAATGGACGCCGATGGATTATTGAAATTATAGTTGTCTTGAACTTCTTTTAATATATCTCCAATAATTTTTCCGTTTTTAACGCGATTCCAACTCGTGTCAATACCAACAAAAATATTATTTTTATCTTTTGGCATGTCGCCTTTTACCAGTTCTAAATATTCAGTTTCACTGCCGCGAGTGCCGGTATTTCCAAAACCTTGCGATTTGTGCGCGCTTCTACTTAACGCGGCAATTTCAGGATTTGATAAGCCGAGAGCCGGGTAGAAATCGCCTACTTCCACAGAAAACTGCCCGGTTTTGTCAGCCGCATCAAATTTTTCTTGACTCCCATAAAACCAGTAAGAAGTATTGAAAAACTCCCGTTTTGCTTGCCAAACATCGACTGATTTTAACTGATTTGGATATTTTGATTTATCACTAGCCATATCAAAGGCTTCCATGCTCAATAGCGCAGAACTGGTGTGGTGGCCGTGGGTTGTTCCTGGACTTCTATGGTCAAAACGGTTGATAATGATGTCGGGTTGAAACTTCCGGATTGCCCAAACCACGTCACTTAACACTTCATCTTCATTCCAAATAGCCAACGTTTCATCCGGATGCTTGGAGTACCCAAAATCATTGGCTCTTGTAAATAATTGCTCGCCGCCATCAATTGTTCGAGCCGCTAGTAGTTCTTGAGTTCTGATCACTCCTAAAAGTTCACTTAGTTCAGTACCAACAAGATTTTGCCCACCGTCGCCACGAGTTAATGAAAGATAGGCCGTTCGCGCCTTAACGGCATTGGCCATATGCGAAATAAGCTTTGTATTTTCATCGTCAGGGTGTGCCGCAACGTAGAGCACCGAACCTAGAAAATTAAGTTTTTCTATGGACTGGTAAATTTCTGAATTTGTGGGTTTTTTAGGGAGCTGGGCTTGTGTTGAAAAGCAATAAAATAAAGTTAGTAGAAGAAATAAATTGGATTTGAACATGTTCTGATCATTAGCTTAAGCTTCAAATATAAAAAAGAAGCAGCGCAATTTTCGGTTTTAGTGTTTATTTAACTCAATATAGAAGACGATTGGTTAATGAACATCTCCCAAGGAAAATCAAATCAGATCTGTCCTGTCGTTTAGAAATTTGTCAATGGCATCTTTCTGGATTAAGGTCACACCTTTTTGAAGCATTAAATTATTGGGGTAGGTCACTAGATCGCCATTTTTCATACGTAAATGCAACTGAAATGCTCTAATATCTTCAATAATACCTTCAAGAGGAAAGTCCTTATCATGAATTTGAATTTTATCGCCTACTTTGTAAGGAAACGATAGAAACATGATGATGCCAGAGGTAATGTTACTTAGGATAGACCAAATAGCGAAAAGGGCAATCCCGATTACGGCAAATACCGAAGAAAAAAGAAAAACCAAGTCCTTTATTTCAGTTCCAAAAATAAATGGAATTATTAAAAGAGCAAATATTACAAGCGCAACACTGGTATAGCGTTGCATTAAATGGGTTCGGGCTAGATTAATTCCATTTTTTCTTGAAATTTTGCCAATAAGTTTATTAAGGATATATCTAATAATTAGTAAAAAGAGGAGTACAAATCCTGTAGTGATAAATGCTTGCTGATAGGTTTGAAAAGTAGTGATGAATTCTTGCTGATAGGTTTGGAAAAACATAAAATTTTTAAATGTGAATTAGAGGCAAAGATACATAGAATACGGATAATTTTAATTTTATCCAAGGCTTTCTATTCGAGCGAAGTCTTCATATTTATTCTTGCTCCAATAGTCAGATATATTTCATTTTCGTCGCGTTGCAGTAGTAGTCAACATTTGCGCATTTATCCATAGCTGCTTATAATAGTATCTTCCAACCAGATTAGGTCACAGTTAATTGTGCATTATAGCTGATGCTGAGCCTTGTGTTTATATCTAAGAAAGAAAGAGTGTAGGTATCTGGCATCAATTCTGCGGAAGCAATATACGCTGTAAAAAGTTTGTTTTGTAACCTCGAATACTCAAAGGAAGGAATGATTTTTAAGTTGCGATTTAATAAAACTTTTCGGGGTGATGCGCATTTGCGTCCCGACATTATTAAAAAGACAGAAGATAAACCACGGGCGAGAAATGTTTTCTGGAAAACAGCTTTGATTAAAAACACAAGACTAAATACTTTTAGCCATGTCATTTAAGGTTTTGTAAACTAGATGTGTCGGCAAGCCCATGACATTAAAATAGGAACCTTCAATTTTTGTAACACCAATTTGACCAATCCATTCCTGTATGCCATAGGCACCCGCTTTGTCGAAAGGTTTGCAGGTTGCAATGTAATAATTGATCTCCTCATCGGTTAAATTCTTAAAAGTCACTTTTGTAACTGCATTTACAGTCTTTTCAAATGAAGATGTCGAAAAACATACCGAAGTAATCACTTCATGTGTGGCATTGCCTAACGATTTTATGATTTCAAAAGCTTCTGTTGCATTTCTAGGTTTGCCTAATGCTTTGTTATTATGCCAAACGATGGTGTCGCTCGTTATTAAAATATCGTTTGGTTTGAGTTCTTTCCTAAAAGGCAATGCCTTTAACTGCGCGAGATAATCACTGATTTCAAAATGCCGTAAGCGCAGGGGATAATCTTCATTAATCGGTTTTAATCGGATTTCGAAATCCAAGCCGAGATCCTTAAAAAATTGTTGCCGCCTTGGAGATCCTGAGGCTAAAATGATGTTGTGGTGTTTTAATTTTTCGTTGAGCATTGGTTAGGTTTTAGTCTGCAGTTTGCTGATTTCAGTTTGCAATTCGCAGTCGGCGGACATTGGCATTTGATCTTCATGTTTCCCACTTCAAAAAACATCAACCCGTCCGTACCCAAAAGCACGTTCGGGCATGTCGTCAATCATGAATCAATAATCATCTTATTGCTTTTCTGCAAAATTTATTTTAAGACAATCGGATACAACAACATTGATAACATACCGAAAAGCATGACTAATTTAAGCATATTGCTGATATGGTAGTAGTGTTTTTTAGTTTTTGAATTATAAGCTCTGATCGCTATATAAATTAGTGGTGCGATGATTAAGATAAGAAAATAAGCAATAATGACTTCAAATTTTGATAAATATGTTGCCACGTAATAAATGGAGCCGAATAAAGGTAAGAGCGTCAAAATAAATACAACTTTTGCAGTTCTGTCCCGTCCAATTACGATGGGTAACGTGTTCATTTTAGATTTATAATCGCCGTCGACATCTTCTAAATCCTTGACAATTTCTCGGACGAGATTTATAAGAAAAGCAAATATGGCGTAATCTAAAAGAATCTTAAAGAAAGTGAATTGTGTCGTTTGGTTTTGAGCTGTGATCACTGGGATTAATTCAAAAACTCCTACAATTAATACACTTAGGCCGACTAAAGTTGATATGACGATATTCCCTACCAAAAAGGTCTGTTTTAAATACGAAGCATAGACGTAAAGTAATGCGGAAATTATGACGAAAATGGCAAAAAAGCCACTCTTTCCCACCAAATTTGACAAATAAAATCCAATGAGTACTCCTACAACGTTGAACGTAATGAATAGGGTATAGGCCGTTTTTTCGGAAATACTTTTTCCGACAACTACTTTGGATGGTTTATTGACTTTATCAGTTTCTACATCGTAAATGTCGTTGATAATATTCCCTGCTGCTGCAATACAAACTGAGGACAACACCAAAAGTCCAAAGCCCAACCCATTGAGTGTGATGGTCAATTCTGTCGTTTTTAAGAACGGTTCAAATAAGGCGTATTTAATGAGGATTTGCACCAAGGCAATCATCAAAAGGTTTTTCCAGCGGATTAAATTTAAAAAATTCAAGGTGTGGGTTGGTTGAATGTGGATAAAAAAAATATTTTGTCACGAATTTTCTCATTCGTTTAGGCGGATGTACAATTGCTATTATTTCGTTTCCGTGATCCGTTATCGGTCAAGTTGCTAGATTCGTTCGTTTGTTTTAAAATATTATATCAAGATTAACCGCAAAGGATGCAAAGCTGGTCGCAACGCGCGCTATAAAAAATCACTTGATAAGTAATACTTCATACTTCGTACTGAATACTTCCCGCTCAATCGTATTTTGCGTCAAAATTCCCATTCCATTTCCCTTGAACTTTGAGTACTTGTTCAATCACATCTCTAACGCAACCTTGGCCGCCCTTTTTATGCGAGATGTATTTTGAAATGGCTTTAATTTCAGGAACTGCATCTTGTGGACAGGCAGGCAAGCCCACTAATTTCATTACTGGATAATCTGGAATATCATCACCCATAAACAGCACATTTTCATGTTTGATATCATGCTTATCCATATATTCAGTCAACTGCTCAATTTTATTGTGCGCGCCCAAATAGATATCAGTTACCCCAAGTCTATTTAAACGTAAGCGAACACCTTCGTTACTGCCACCAGAAATGATGCATAAATTAAAGCCGGCGTCTAGAGCGGTTTTCATCGCAAATCCATCTTTGGTATGCATCGTGCGTAACATTTCGCCAGCGCTCGTCAATAAAATCGTGCCTTCAGTGAGTACGCCATCTACGTCAAAAATAAAAGTGGTAATGTGTTCGAGGTATTCTTTGTAGCTTTTTTCTTCCATGTATATTCTTATTGAGAATTTGTTTTTGAGCTTGTCGAAGCATGATGTGTTTTCTGAATGCTCGCGGTTAATAGCTCATAAATAACTTTATGTTGCTCGTTATGTAACAATTCTAAATGTTTTTCTATTGTTTTTTTGTCGTTGCGCTTTGCAGGACCTGTTTGTGCCATATAAGGGGAGAGGTCCTGTACTTTTTTGGCAGTTTCTAAAATTAAAGGCTTTAAAACATCGAATTCCACGCCCTGTGCCTCAGTAATTTCATGGGCCACACGGTACAACTGATTTGTAAAATTATTGACGAATACGGCCGCCAGATGTAAAGCCTTCCTTTGATCCGTATTGACTTTATGGGTTTTACTCCCGATCGCTTTTGCCAATGATTTTAAGGTTTTAAAATCGGATTTATCCAAAGTTTCTAAGCACATTGGAACATTTGCAAAATCTAAAGGCACTGATTTGCTGAAACTCTGCAACGGATAGAAAACACCGCGACGGTTCTTTTTGTTGAGATCATGAATGTTAACCGTGCCTGAAGTGTGGACGACTAATCTGTTTTCAAAAGGTAATTTGTTGGACAAACGTGCAACGGCATCATCACTTACGGCAATGATGTAAAGGTCAGCATCCTTTAATTGTGACAAATCATCGGTTATGTCAACTTTGTTTTTGTAAGAATTTAGGCTTTCGATATTTCTATTATACCACTGAATAACAGCGACTTTATTGGTTTTATCAAAAGCGTCAAATAAATGAGTGGCGACATTCCCTGCGCCAAGAATAACTACTGAGATCATGGGGCTAAATTAATGAAGAAATAAGAAAAAAGATGAGGAAGTTGGAAGTTTTGCTTTTCAGTCATTATTATCTTGATAATATCTTGCCTAAACTATCGGAAATGAGAGCGGTTGCTAAATAAATACCTTTCGATCAATAATGGCTAAAACTTTTGATTTTTCAAGTTTTTTAATGGCTCTTATAACGGTTTCGACACGTAATCCTGTTAAATCTGAAATTTGCTGACGGGTTAACGGAACTTCAAAGCTGTTATCCATAGTGGAGTTGCCTTTAAGATGGTGCAATAAGGTTAAAATCCGATGTTCTGGTGGATAAATGGACACTTCTCTGGCTATTTTTGCTTTGTAAACCATGCGTTTACAAATCATTTTAGTGAATTTCAAATGGATGTCTGGATGGGTTTTTAATAATTTTAAAAAAGAAGCTTTAGAAAGCAAATAAATCTCTGAGACTTCAAGAGCCATTGCCGTTGCGGGATATTTGAAAGCGCCAAATAACGGTGGTTCTCCAAAAGAATGGCCATCTTTAAAAAATCCTTGTACAAATTCCTTTCCATCTTCAGTCAAATTGAACATTTTAATATGTCCAGTTTTAATTTGAAAATAGAAATCGGCAAACTCGCCTTCACGAATAATGGTTTGATCTTTATAGTAATTCTTTAAACTACCGCCAAATTTTTTAATTGTATCTTCAGGAATCATGATCTTATGATTAAGGTCATAAAAATACAAATAAAGGTTTACGACCTTTGTGAAAACCATGATTAAAGGAATTATGACACTTTACAATAAAGGATTAGAGGATTTTAAAGAACATTTAACTTTATACGTTCCACTGAGCATTATTTTTCAAAGTTGTTTAGGTTCAGTGGCCGCCATGTTCATACTTAAAAACAGTTCTCCTACATTTCATTTCTTAGATTTAACATTAGTAGTTAGCTTTGCAATGGCTTATAATGGTGCACTCTATGCGCAACTGAAACCAAAAGTAATTTACAATTTATTAATTGCAACAATTCTGGTGCACACTACGTTTCTTATCATCAACATGGTTCGTTTGGGAGTTTAAAAATGGAAAAAAAAGATATTCAAAATCGGGAAGATGTAAATTTACTCGTCTCAGAATTTTATAAAAAAGTTAGAAAGGATCCTGTTTTAGGTCCTTTTTTCAACCGGGTTATTACAGATTGGGAAGCACATATTGAACGTTTGACCACATTCTGGGAAAGCAGTTTATTTATGACCAGAAAACTGGAAGAGCGCTATAACGGCAACCCTTTGCACGTGCACATTGAGGTTGATCACGCAAATGATAATGCGATTACACAAGTGCATTTCGGATTGTGGATGAATTTATGGTTTCAAACTCTAGACGAGCTTTTTGAAGGGGAGTATGCTGATAATGCCAAAAATCGAGCTCGTAAAATGGGATCATTTATGTACATGAATATTTTTCAAGCCCGACAAGGTTGAAGAAGTTCAAAGTTTAATTTTCAATATTCAAAGTTATAACACGCACTATTTCTTCGCGAAACTTTATGTGTCCTTTGATAAATTTTAAGAATTAGCTTTTATGAAGGAGCGATAAAATTGCTCTTTTAAAATATTTTTCCCTAATTGACACAGATTTTCGCAAATTGCTGAGCCATTCAGTCTTCAATCAGCAGTTTTCAGTCTTCATCTTTGGTTATCCGTCTTCAGTCTTCGATCATCCATCTTTACAATTATCAACACCTCACATCCAAAGTCTCAACTTTAACATCTTTTAAACCTTAACCAATCAACAAAAAAGGCTAAATTTGCACTGCTTAAATAAAAGTGCAAAACTCAGTTCTTCTACCATGCAAAAAAGACTTGCTAACATCCTTTTTTCTACGCGTTTAACCGCTATTCTATTTGTCGTATTTGCGGCTGCAATGGCAGTCGGAACTTTTTTAGACGCCAATCAAGAAACCTCTCCAACCCCATATACGCGTCATTTAATTTATAATGCCTGGTGGTTTGAAGCGATCATGGCATTTTTTATGATCAATTTTTTTGGTAATATGTTCCGTTACCGTTTACTAAGATGGAAAAAATGGGCAACCTTAACGCTGCATTTATCTTTTGTTTTAATAATTTTTGGTGCGTTCATTACACGATATATCGGGTTTGAAGGCATGATGCATATCCGGGAAGGCGAATCTGAAAAGCAGTTTCTATCACAAAAAACATATGTGACGACCTATGTAGATGGCGATTATATGGTAAATGGCGTTGCACAGCGTAAAGTGATTGAGCGCGAAGTCGATTTCTCATACCGTTTGAATAATACGTTTAAAGTTGAAACGGAATATAATGACATTCCTGTGATCATTGAGCTCGAAAAATACATCAAAGGTGCCGAAACGGATATCATCCCTGACGAATCTGGAGAATCCTACCTTAAAATGGTAGAAGCGGGAGATGGAAGTCCACACAACCATTTTTTAAAAGTGGGTGAAGTACAAAATTTGCATAACGTATTGGTTGCTTTAGATAAGCCAACCCCTGGCGCTATAAATATTACTTCTATGCCCGATGGCGGCTTAACAATTGAGTCTCCTTATGAAGGAGAATATATGACCATGGCCACCCGCGCCACAGGAATTGTTGTAAAAGATAGTGTGCAACCCTTGATATTGCGTTCACGTTATGCCCTTGGAAATATGTCTATGGTTTTTCCGAAACCTATAGAAAAAGGTGTATTCGATGTGGTTAAAAAATCGGAAATGCTCAAAGGTGATGAAGATGGTGTCGTGATGAAAGTAACAGTTAATGGTGAAACTAAACGTGCGAATATTTTAGGAGGACCTTTCAAGAATAATCCATTTGAGCAAGTCCAATTTGGCGACTTGACAATTGCGCTTAAGTACGGTTCCAAAATGATGGAATTACCTTTTGAAATAAAACTCAATGAATTTATCGGTCGAAAATTTCCAGGAACCGAAAAAAGTTATTCTTCCTATGAAAGTAAAGTAACGGTGCTTGATAAAGAGGAGGGCGACTATGATTACCATATTTACATGAATAATATCCTGGATCATCGAGGGTATCGCTTTTTTCAAGCGAGTTTTGATCCTGATGAAAAAGGAACCATACTTTCTGTAAATCATGATTTTTGGGGTACCTGGGTCACCTATGTTGGATATTTCTTATTATATATTGGTCTTATGGCGATTTGGTTTGACAGAAATACACGGTTTGCCGATTTAAATCGAATGCTGAATAAAGTGAAAAAGCAAAAAAGCAAAGTTTTAACGGTATTGCTCTTAGTGTTTACAACAGTGGGTTTCTCCCAAACACATTCCGAAGATGACGGTCATGACCATGGCAGTAGACCGACAAAAACACAAATTGATTCGGTGCTTACGGCCAATATTACACCAAAAGAGCATTCCGATAAATTTGGACATATTGTAGTTCAGGATTATAGTGGTCGAATGATGCCGATGGATACCTATGCTTCTGAATTACTACGAAAAATAAGTAAGAGTGATTCATATGAAGGGTTTGATGCCAATCAGATCATATTATCCATTCAGGAAAGTCCGTTGTTATGGTATAATGTGCCAATCATTTATTTGGCTCCCAAAAAAGCAGATACCATTAGAAAGATCATTGGAGTTCCCTTTGATCAAAAGCATGTGTCATTTATCGATTTCTTTTCAGAAACTGGTAATTATAAATTACAGCCTTATCTTGAGGAAGCCTATAGAGCAGCAGTGCCTAACGGGTCGCAAAAGGAATTTAAAGAAGCTGATCAACGTGTTAATTTGATGCACAATTCCTTAGAAGGACGTGCCATGAAAATTTTCCCAGTGCCTAACGACGACAATAATAAATGGATTTCTTCAAAAGAATTTAGAGATGAAGGTTATCGCGAGAAAATTGAAGATTCTCTCTTAGGAAACTTTATCAACAATGGTTTTAGCGCATATCTGTTAACACTTAACAGCGCAAAGCAAGATGGCGACTTCTCAAAAGCAGATGCTGTACTGAATGGTATTACCAAGACTCAAGAAAAATATGGAAGTGAAGTCATGTTGTCTGAGAAAAAGATAAAGACTGAGATTGCTTATAACAAATATGACATATTTAGAACTTTATTCAGTTGGTACATGTATGCGGGGACGCTCATGTTTGTACTGTTGATTATACAAATTTTTAATGGCCGAAATAAGTTTGTAAATGTCAGTGTTAAGGTCTTCCGATACATTCTTGTAGGATTGTTTATACTCCATACTTTGGGCTTGATAGTACGTTGGTACCTTTCAGGTCACGCCCCATGGAGTGATGCCTACGAATCGATGATTTACGTAGCTTGGGCAACCATGTTCTTTGGATTGGCATTTGGACGCAAAAGTGATTTGACCATTGCGGCCACTGCGTTTGTAACTGCTATCGTATTAATGGTAGCACATTGGAACTGGATGGATCCTGCAATTTCCACCTTAGAACCGGTGTTGGATAGTTATTGGTTGATGATCCACGTGGCGGTTATAGTAATGAGCTATGGACCATTTACGCTTGGTCTGATTTTAGGAACGGTCTGTTTGATTTTGATGATTTTTACGAATAAACAGAATAAAGAGAAGATGTTGCTTAATATCAGAGAGCTTACAATCATTAACGAAATGGCGCTAACTACTGGGTTGGTATTACTGACCATTGGAAACTTTCTAGGAGGAATGTGGGCCAATGAGAGCTGGGGACGTTATTGGGGCTGGGATCCTAAGGAAACTTGGGCCTTGATCAGTATTATGGTTTATGCGTTTGTAATTCACATGCGATTGGTACCTGGACTTCGTGGTCGTTTTGGTTTTAACTTAGCTTCTATTATTGCGTTTGCAAGTATTATGATGACCTACTTTGGAGTTAACTTTTACCTCTCGGGATTACATGCTTATGCTAGTGGAGACCAAATTGTGAGTTTGAAATTTATTCTAATTGCAGTAGCAGTTGTTGCGGTGTTAGCGCTTTTGGCCTATCGTAAGCATGTTATGTATTATAAAAAATAGCACTAAAAATAGTTTTTATAGAATCACAGCCATAAACCTTTTGTTTGTGGCTGTTGTTTTTTTGCAAAAAATAAATATTTTTGGACTTTAAATAAATGTCGGATGGGAATTTTTAAAGAATTTAAGGAATTTGCCGTAAAAGGAAACATGTTGGATATGGCCATTGGGATCATCATTGGAGCCTCCTTTAATAAAGTGATTGATGTATTGGTTAAAAAAGTTTTGATGCCACCATTATCACTCATGACTGATGGTTTAAAATTTCAGGATAAGCGACTAATTTTAAGATACGAAGTTAAGGACACGGCTGGTGAATTGCTATTAGATGAAGTAGCTATAGGATACGGATCGCTCATTGAAGCTTTTACCGATTTTTTAATTATTGGATTCACGGTTTTTATGGTGGTCAAATTTTTGAACCGTCTCAAAAATAAAGCACACGACCCTAAAGATAAAACCATTAAAACTCCGAAAGACATCGAGTTACTTTCCCAACTAACAGATTTGATGAAAGAGCAGAATGAACTTTTGAAAAAAGAAAAGTAATTAATGATCGTTTGGTGTAGCGAAAAGAAAGATATCATTTGACGGAAATCTTAATAGATTAATGTCAACCTTATTGTTTTTCTGACAAGACAGATGTAAAATGCTTAAAAATTTTATGATAGGCAATCTCTTTGAAGTCGCTAATTACTAAATCGGCAAGTGTATAGTCTTGGTCATGAGAATGCAAACTGTCATAACCAACGCAGAAAATCCCAGCGTCTTTAGCAGCTTTAATACCATTTGTAGAATCTTCAATAACCATACACTCATCGCGTTCAAAACCTGAAGCCAATGCTGCATTTTCAAAAATCTCTGGATGTGGTTTGGATGCTTTCAAATCGGCCCCACTTAATTTGGCCACGAAATATGGGTTCAGATTAAAACGATTGAAAATATTATTGATATTTTCCATGGATGCCGAAGAAGCCAAAACTAAGGTCAATCCATTCTTGTGGTAGTCTTTGATCAGTTTTAAAACACCATCTAAAAGAGCCAATTCGTTATTATTCTCAAACAAATATTTAAAATGATGACGTTTAAGTTCTACTAAGGTTTGTGGCCCCATTGGCAACTTAAAATGATCCACCAAAATTCGACTAATTGCTATCGTAGATTGACCTGTGAAAGAAGCGTAAAGTTCTTCCGAAACCTCAATGTTGATGTCATCAAACATTTGGTAATAAGATTTTTGGTGAAGTGGTTCAGTGTTCACAATCACACCGTCCATATCAAATAATACGGCTTTAAGCATTTGGAGATTTATTTATAAATAGCTGACGAATATAAGTGAAATGACTTACAATCCCTAAAATTGATTTTGAAGTTTTGCTAATTTCTTTAGGTGTAATACTTTTCTCATCAGGCTTTTGCTGATTTTTAACGGTTTTTCTATTAAAAACATATTCCTGGGGAATAGCAATCTTTATATGTGAAAAACAGCATTGACTTAAAAAGCAATATTTAAAAGACGTTAAGTATAATCAATTATTCGTAATTTTAAAGCTTACTAAATGTACACATCTCATGTCAAAATCAAAATTCGGATTAAATACCATTTGCACCCATGTTGGAGAAATTAAGGATGAACAGTTCAAAGGTGCGGTGTCGCCAATTTATATGTCTACTTCCTACCAGTTTGATGATGTTGATGTGAAACGGTATCCGCGTTATTTCAATACGCCCAACCAAGAGTATTTATCTAAAAAAATTGCAGCTCTCGAGCATGCGGAGGCAGGAATGATCTTTGGAAGTGGAATGGCGGCCATAAGCACCGTGTTTTTGGCTTTTTTAAAACAAGGTGACCATCTGGTAGTTCAAAATAAATTATATGGTGGCACCAGTAATTTCATTAGGGAAGAGTTTCCGAAATATGGTATAGAATATACGTTTACCGACGGCTACGAGGTTTCTGATTTTGAGGCAGCGATTCGGCCAAATACAAAATTGATCCATATTGAAACACCTTCCAATCCTTTGTTGACCATTACAGATATTAAAGGAGTGGCAAATTTGGCGAAGTCAAAAAACATTGTCACGACTATTGATAATACTTTCGCAAGTCCGGTTAATCAAAATCCAATAGATTTTGGTATCGACATTGTCATGCATTCCGCCACCAAATATTTAGGAGGACATTCTGATATTTTAGCGGGTGCAGTTGCTTGCAGTAATGCACATATGGAACTTGTTTTTAATGTTGCTAAAAATTTAGGAGGGAGTTTAAGTGATATGACCGTTTGGATGTTAGAGCGAAGTATGAAAACACTGGCTTTACGGGTAAAAGCGCAAAATAAAAATGCTAAAAAATTAGCCAAATTTTTATCGCAACATGCGGATGTGAAACAGGTTTTTTATCCAGGACTTAAAACCCATCCGCAGTATGATTTGGCAAAGTCACAGATGAAAGGTTTTGGTGGAATGCTTTCTTTTGAATTAATAGATGAACTGGACGCTATGGCATTTCAAAAGGAATTGCAATTAATTAAGTCTTCAATGAGTTTGGCAGGTGTGGAAAGCACGATGTTATCACCACACAAAACCTCTCATGCCCTATTGACTCAAAAAGAACGGGATGCTATTGGTGTCACTGATAATCTGATTCGTTTTTCTGTAGGTATTGAATCCAAAAAAGATTTGATAGCCGATATTGAGCAGGCTATTGCCAGTGTTAAAAAATCAAAACTTCAGGTTCAGAATTAGAACTTTCCAAAATCATAAACCACAAAAAAACACAAGAAATTGCATAAAAATTCTTTTCATATTAATAAATACAACTTGGATCTCCTCGTCAAAAACTATGAAGCCTTAAAACCGTATGTTTTTGTTAACGAATTTGAAACTCAAACAATCGATTTCTCAAATCCTGAGGCGGTAAAAGCATTGAACACCGCCTTATTACTAACACATTATAACATAAAGTTCTGGGAGTTTCCTGATGAAAACCTGTGCCCACCAATCCCAAGTCGCGCAGATTATATGCACCATCTGTCCGATTTATTACGGCGCAGCGATTTGGATTCTGATATTAAAATATTGGATGTTGGCGTTGGAGCGACGTGTATTTATCCATTAATAGGAAATGCCCTTTTTAATTGGAAATTTGTGGGTTCTGATATTGATGATAAATCATTGCAGATTGCTAAAAAAATAATCGATAAAAATTTTTTGGCGAATGTCATCGAGTTGCGTCGTCAAAGTGATTCGCAAAATATTTTAAAGGGAATACTTACACCTTCGGATAAATTTGCCGCTTCGGTCTGCAATCCGCCGTTTTTCAAAAGTCAAGCTGATGCTCTTGAAGCTTCCAAAACCAAATTGAAAGGACTAGGGAAGGACACTGATAAAGTGATTAGAAACTTTAGCGGCACGCCAAAGGAGTTGTGTTATACAGGTGGCGAAAAAGCGTTCCTGCACAATTATTTATATGAAAGTTCACATTATAAACAACAATGTTTTTGGTTTACAAGCTTGGTGTCAAATGTAAGTCTTGTAAGATCCATGCAGGCTTCCTTGGAAAAATTGGGCGCTACAGAGTTTGAAGTAATGGATATGATTCAGGGTAATAAAGTGAGTAGAGTAGTGGCTTGGTCATTCCTGACCAAGACAGAACAAAAGGAGTGGCATAAAATTTAGATATATGAAAAGAGCGTGCAAGAAATTATATATTTTAAGAGAATGCATTTGCTCTAAAAAGACAATAAATAATAATAAATGAAATTAGACATATTAGCTATTGGTTCGCATCCTGATGATATTGAGTTAGGTTGTGGCGCTACCATTGCAAAAGAAGTCCATAGCGGAAAGAAAGTCGGCATTATCGATTTGACACGCGGCGAACTGGGTACCCGTGGTACCGCCGCCACTAGAAAATCGGAAGCAGATGATGGCGCGAGGATATTGGGTGTCGCAGTTAGAGAAAATATGGGATTCGCCGATGGTTTTTTTATAAATGATAAGACCCATCAGTTGGAACTCATTAAAATGATCCGAAAATACCAACCCGAAATGGTTTTGTGTAATGCCATTGATGATCGCCATATTGACCATGGTAAGGGAAGTCAATTGGTAAGTGATGCCTGTTTTTTAAGCGGCTTGATGAAAATTGAAACAGAGTTGGATGGAGAAGCACAAATCCAATGGCGACCAAAATATGTGTATCACTACATTCAGTGGAAAAATATAGAGCCGGATATTGTGGTTGATGTATCAGGTTTTATTGATAAGAAAATTGAAGCGGTCGGGGCCTATAAAACGCAATTCTTTGACCCTGAGAGCAAAGCTCCTCAAACACCAATCAGCAGTAAAAACTTTACTGACAGTATTGATTATAGAGCGAGAGATTTAGGTCGTTTGATAGGAGTAGAGCATGCTGAGGGTTTTACAGTGGAGCGCTATGCCGCAGTAAAAAGTTTATTCGATTTGGTGTAATTTTTTAATGAAAATGTTTTGTTACAACTAACAAATCTATTACATTTGCAGTCGCATTGAAGAATGCGGCTACATGGTGGTTGTAGCTCAGTTGGTTAGAGCATCGGTTTGTGGTACCGAGGGTCGCCGGTTCGAGCCCGGTCTTCCACCCAAAATATAAGCCTTCAAAGAAATTTGGAGGCTTTTTTTGTGGCTGATTGTGAGTTAATATAAATAGGGCGAGAAGTTTATGCTGAGCGCAGCCGAAGTAAGGGGTCAACACAAAAAGTTGTGGACTAACTAAAATTAAAAGAACTTTGGAGCAAAAATTTCTATGTCCTCTGATTCACTTTTATCTATTGCCAATCTATTACTTCCAGAAGTGCTTATAAGCTATTTTGATCTCAAAAAACATGAGGTCA
>JBBSRC010000083.1:0-19683 GCA_038243395.1 Flavobacteriales bacterium
TCTACATACTCGGCAGCCATTAATGCATCAGATATTTCATGGATGTCAGTAACTGTTGGGACATCGAAAGTTTCAGAAACTTTACGTAGTATTTTCAGAGCTTTCTCATCACCAATACCGGTAAAACTATCAATCCGGCTTCGATTTGCTTTTTTAAAACTCCCTTTAAAAATATAAGGAATTTGTAGTTTGTTAGTAATTGTAACCACTTTTTCGGCAATGCGTAAGGCCATGTCTTCGCCTTCGATGGCGCATGGACCGCACAACAAAAAGAAGTTATTGGCTGAAATATGTTTTAATTTTGGAACGTCGTTAAGATTCATTTTATGGTATTTTAAAAATGCAAAGTTACGGAAAATTATGCGGGCAGTTGAATCAGTTTATTACGGATTTGTGATATAAGATTAAGAAATAGTTTTTAAATAAATGCTGTTATTATGCTATAGTGTTTCATTGGGGAACAAGAGAATTAATCGGAGTTGGCTTTTTACTATTAATCAAATCTAAAATGAAACAAAGTATCCAAATTTGGTCAACTCTTCGCAACAACATTTTATGAACGATCAAAAAAATGCGTTCATACATATTAATGGATAATAAAGTCGTCGATGTCAGTAGATTATATGATTTTGTCATTTCAACCGATAATTTACGGAGTATCTGCATGAAATTTTAAAATACCAGACCATCAAAATAGCTTGTAAAAAAAATTTATTGTACATTTGCACGCTGAAAAAAGAGCACCATATATATGGCTACAATAAAAAATATTGCAATTATTGCACACGTTGACCACGGAAAAACAACCTTGGTGGATAAAATTATGTACTACTGTCATACATTCCGCGAAAGCGAAAATGCAGGCGATTTAGTTTTGGATAATAACGATTTGGAACGCGAAAGAGGCATTACAATTACGTCTAAAAACGTTGCAGTTACATATAAAGATGTCAAAATTAATGTCATTGATACCCCTGGTCACGCGGATTTTGGAGGAGAAGTTGAGCGTGTATTAAACATGGCAGATGGCGTGTTGTTATTGGTGGATGCTTTTGAAGGACCAATGCCACAAACGCGTTTCGTACTTCAAAAAGCAATCGATTTAGGTTTAAAACCTTGTGTCGTTGTCAATAAAGTCGATAAAGAAAATTGTACGCCCGATGAGGTATATGAAAAAGTTTTTGACTTAATGTTTGAGCTTGGTGCTGAAGAATGGCAATTAGATTTTCCAGTGGTTTATGGTTCAGCCAAAAACAATTGGATGAGTACGGATTGGAAAGAACCAACAGACTCTTTGGAGCCTTTGTTGGATATGGTTATAGCGCATGTTCCTTCAATGGAAATTGAAGAAGGCACGACTCAAATGTTGATTACATCTTTAGATTACTCAGCATTTACTGGTCGAATCGCGATTGGTCGTTTGCAACGCGGTATTTTAAAAACAGGAATGAATATCTCTTTGGTAAAACGCGATGGTAAAATCGTGAAATCCAAAATTAAGGAGCTTTTCGTTTTTGAAGGTGTAGGCCGTAAGAAAGTCGATGAGGTACAACCTGGAGACATTTGTGCTTTGGTTGGCTTGGAAGGATTTGATATTGGAGATACTATTGCCGATTATGAAAATCCTGAGGGATTACAGACGATCGCTATTGATGAACCAACAATGAGTATGTTGTTCACGATTAATGATTCGCCGTTTTTTGGTAAAGACGGAAAATTTGTAACCTCTCGACATATTAAGGACCGTTTGACCAAAGAACTTGAGAAAAATTTAGCCTTGCGTGTTAGTCCAACGGATAGTGCAGATAAATTTATGGTATTTGGTCGTGGGGTATTACATTTATCTGTTTTGATTGAAACCATGCGTCGTGAAGGGTATGAGCTTCAAATTGGTCAACCTCAAGTAATCATCAAAGAAATTGATGGTGTTAAATGTGAACCAGTTGAAGAAATGACTATTGACTTGCCAGAAAACGTATCCGGTAAAGCAATTGAAATGGTCACTTTGCGTAAAGGTGAAATGTTAAGTATGGAAGCTAAAGGCGAGCGTATGACTCTTCAGTTCCAAATTCCATCCCGTGGGATTATTGGTTTACGTAATCAATTGTTAACTGCAACTGCAGGTGAAGCGATTATGTCACACCGTTTTATAGAATACCAACCCCTAAAAGGAGGAATTCCAGAACGTCAAAATGGATCTTTGGTATCTATGGAGAAAGGTCAAGCAATTCCTTATTCTATTGATAAATTACAGGATAGAGGTAAGTTTTTTGTGGAACCTGGAGAAGATATTTACGAAGGTCAAGTCATCGGAGAAAATTCCCGTGGTGATGATATGGCGGTTAACGTCACAAAAACTAAGAAACAGAGTAACGTACGTTCTTCAGGAGCTGATGATAAAGCACGTATTTTTCCAGCGGTAAAATTCTCATTGGAAGAAGCTTTGGAATACATCCAAAAAGACGAGTATGTGGAGGTTACACCACACTTTTTACGTATCCGTAAAATTTTATTAACGGAAACTGAGCGTAAAAGAACTAAGAATAACTAAGTCAATTCAGACTTAAAAGAATATAAGAAGGAATTCCATATGGAGTTCCTTTTTTTGTGATGTATTCGGAAAAATCCAGAAGCTGGATAGGTAGTTCATCAAAGATTTAATTAGAAGCAAACTCCAAGCCTTTACTAAAATTATTGTATTTTGGAAGCCGATTATATCTCGAAATCTCTTAATTCGCTTTGCTCTTGAACATTTATTCCGTTGAAATATACCAGCCCAAATTCAAGTCGGTTTGGAATGCCTTTGTAACCCAATCCAAAAATGCCACATTTTTATTTCAACGCGAGTTTATAGAGTACCACAAAGACCGGTTTAACGATTTTTCGTTGATGGTTTTTAAGAAAGAAAAACTGGTTGCTCTATTGCCTGCAAATAAAGTAGGGAATGAACTTCATTCTCATCAAGGCTTGACGTATGGAGGCCTTTTATTATCAAAAGATATTCGGTTTGAAAGTGTTTTAAATAGTTTTGAAACGCTTTTAAAATTTTTGCATAAGCAAAATATAGCATCACTTTATGTTAAAGAAACTCCATCAATTTACCATCAATTTCCGTCCGAAGAAGTTTGCTATTTGAATTTTATTTTAAATGCTGAATTATTAAGGAGAGACACACTTTCAGTGATAGACAACCAGAGCAGATTAAATTTTTCAAAAAGCAGGATCGAGGGGATCAAACGCGCTGACAAACACGGACTAAAAGTTGTCAACGACGATGATTTTGAAACCTTCTGGAATTCAATTCTTAAAATAAACTTGAAAAACAAACACGGTGCAAATCCGGTTCATTCGGTTGAAGAAATAATATATCTAAAGAATAAATTCCCTAATAATATAAAGCAATTTAACGTCTATCATGAACAGCAAATTGTTGCAGGTGCCACCATTTTTGAGACTGAGCAAGTGGCACACTGTCAATATATTTCTGGTAACGATGATAAAAATACTTTGGGAAGTTTAGATGTCTTACACGATTATTTGATCAATAGCGTTTACTATGATAAGCGGTATTTTGATTTTGGTACCTCAAATGAAAATCGAGGAAAAAATATTAACGAAGGCCTCCAGTTTTGGAAAGAGGGATTCGGAGCGCGAACGATGACACAAGATTATTATAAAATAGACACAAATAACTATCCCGACTTAAAGACGGTTCTCAAATGATTAAGTTTTTAGATCTCCACAAAATCAATGCGCGTTTTGAAACTGACTTTCAAGAACGGTTTAGGCAGTTCTTAGATGCGGCACATTATATTTTAGGCAGCGAAGTATACCGTTTTGAATCTGATTTTGCAACTTACTGTGGCACTAAATACTGCATCGGTACCGCTAACGGTTTAGATGCCTTGACCTTGATTTTTAAGAGTTATATCCATTTAGGAAGGTTACAACTTAATGATGAGGTAATCGTTCCTGCCAACACCTATATCGCTTCTATTCTATCAATTATCAACGCGGGTTTAAGACCTGTTTTGGTCGAACCAAAGCGCGATACTTATAATATTTCATCTGAAGAAATTGAAAAACATATTAGTAAAAACACCAAAGCTGTTTTAGTGGTGCATCTGTATGGTCAGTTGGTCGATATGGATGCTATTAATGCCATTGCAGTATCTAAAGGACTATTGGTTATTGAAGATGCAGCACAGGCGCATGGGGCAGTTGCAAATGCCAATGCTCGCAATCCTGTTCCCAAAAACTTAAAAGCTGGAAATTTGGGAGATGCCGCAGCATTCAGTTTTTATCCAAGTAAGAATTTAGGTGCTTTGGGAGATGCTGGAGCAATCACAACCAACGATCAGGATTTGGCTGAAACGCTTAAAAAGATGCGTAATTACGGAAGCTCAAAAAAGTATGTCAATGACATATTAGGCGTCAACAGTCGATTAGATGAAGTCCAAGCGGCATTTTTAAATGTAAAATTGAAATTACTTGATGCTGATAATGCGGCGCGCCAAAGTATTGCCAAAAAATATCTTCAAGAGATAAATAACAAAAAAATAATTTTGCCGTTTTATAGTGGTAATCTGGACCATGTGTTTCACGTTTTTGTAATCAGAGTTGCGAATCGTGAGGATTTTGTAACATATTTAGAAGCACATCAGGTTGGTTATTTGATTCATTACCCGATTGCTCCCCATCAACAAAAGGCGTTATCAGTGTTTAAACAACATACATTTCCCATTACCGAAGAAATCCATAAATCGATCGTTAGCATCCCGATCAGTCCAGTAATGACAGAGGATGAAGTGTACGCGGTAATTAAAGTTTTAAATGCATATTAGGTGGGAAAGTTTAACAACTATATTAATGACCACGTACTGTTTAAGGTAGCCAACTTAAATACGACAACCATCATCACCAGGATTATTGCTGGTATTCTAACTTCTAAAGCCATTGCAATTTTTATTGGAGTGGAAGGCATGGCGTTAATTGGGAATCTCAGAAATTTCCTGAGCGTGATCCAAACCTTTTCAGTTTTGGGTTTTTATAATGGCTTAGTAAAATCCATTTCAGAATTTAAACATGACGCATTTAAATTAAGCCAAACCTTATCGACCGCCTATTATTTTGGTTTTTTAGCGACGATTTTAATAGCTTTTTTCTGCTATTACAATGCAGAATCACTTAATATTTTCTTGTTTTCTGCCAATTATAATAATGCTTATATCATAAAAATAATGGCTTTGGCGTTGCCATTTTACGCTTTGAATATGTTCAGTTTTTCTATTATGAACGGGTTTTCAAAGTTTAAAATATTACTCATCATTAATATTATTGGTCAAATTTTAGGGCTTTTTGTGACCTTAATCTTAATTTATCAAAATAATATTGATGGCGCTTTAGTGGCTGCGGTAATTGCACCTTCGCTTATTTTATTGATCACTTTCGTAGGATTTATGAACCAACGCAGTTTGGTAACTTCTATAAAAATATCCAATGTCAGCTTTAGTGTCTTGAAAAAATTTGGGCCTTTTGCAATTTTGGCATTTGTGACAGCTATTGCAATTCCCATGGTATCCATTGTGATCAGAAACTATATCATAGAAGTAGTCGGTATAAAAGAAGCTGGGTATTGGGAAGCGATGCAACGTATTTCTGATTATTACCTGATGTTTATCAATTCGCTCATGACTCTATATTTTTTGCCGCGATTTAGTGAGATTGATAACAGTAAGGAATTCAGAAAAGAAGTCTTTAGTTTTTATAAAACGACAATGCCGATATTTGGGATAGGGTTAGTCTTGATTTATCTATTGCGTTCATTTCTTGTGACGCTTATTTTTTCAGATGCTTTTGAACCTACGCAAGATCTCTTTTTCTGGCAGATTTTGGGTGATTTCGTAAAAGTGCTTTCCATTGTGATTGCCTATCAATTTATCGCTAAAAAAATGTTTCTGCATTTTATTATTATCCAGATATTTTTAGTGGTTATTATGTATTTGTCAAGTATTTATCTGATCGATATTTTTGGTGTTAAAGGCGCGGTTATGGGACACTTTGTGAGCTATCTGATGCATTATGGTATTATTTTGTTGATATTTGGAAGTTCGCTTTTTAAGGTAATTCCTAATACTGGTGACAATTAATCGCTATCCAACTAAACTTAGATATTGAAACGCATATTGCACTATATCAACAGTAATCTGCTTCTTAAAATTGCATCATTTAATTCTGTTGCTGTTTTGATTAGAGTTGTCGCTGGTTTTATTACTTCCAAGGCGATTGCGGTATTTATTGGCGCTGAAGGCTTAGCTTTAATTGGAAATTTAAGAAATTTCCTTACCACAATTGAGTCTTTCTCAACCTTAGGTTTTTCAAATGGTATCGTAAAATATGTTGCCGAATTTAAAGAGGATAAAACAAAACTGAATGAAGCAATTGGAACAGTTTTCACTACGATTTTATTTGCAACGCTTATCATTTCATTGCTCTGCTATTTCAATGCTGAAGCTATTAGTTCTTGGATTTTTGATTCGGAAGTGTCCTATGTGTTTATCATAGAGATTTTGGCTTTCGCATTACCTTTTTATGCTGCCAACTTGATAATGACTGCGATAATTAATGGACTTTCAAAATATAAAACTTTTGTACAGATCAATATTTACAGCCAGATTTTAGGTCTTGCAGTTACGGTGTTCTTGATTTGGAAAGAACAACTGGAAGGCGCTTTGATCGCTGCTGTAACCATCCCAGGACTTTTATTTTTTGTAACGCTATTTAGCTTTTTTGACATCAGAAGTTATTTTAAGACGGTTAAAATATCAAGCGTGAACTTCAATTTACTCAAGAATTTTAGCTCTTATTCTGCGATGGCATTGTTTACTGCCGCTGTGCTTCCTTTAGTCTTTGTTTTTATCCGAAATTATTTAATCGATCATGTCAGCATGAAAGATGCTGGTTTTTGGGAAGCCATAAGACGCATCTCCAATTACTATTTAATGTTTGTAAGCTCCTTGCTTGCCTTATATATCTTACCCCGTTTTTCACAGATTACGAATGCATTCGATTTTCGAAAAGAAGTCGTTCAATTCTATAAAACTGTAATTCCTATTTTTGGAATTGGGTTGATATGTATTTACTTTTTAAGATCATTTATAGTCTATTCTTTATTTACTGAAGAATTTCAACCGGTCGAAGATCTTTTTATGTGGCAATTATTGGGTGATTTTTTAAAGGTCATCTCATCGGTTATCGCCTATCAACTCATTGCAAAAAAAATGGTCCTGCATTATATAGGAATCGAACTGTTTTCCATCTTAATATTATATCTAGCAAGTATTTATTTTATTGATATTTACGGAGTTGAAGGCGCCGTTATTGCACATTTTGTTAACTTCGCGATCCATACTGTGGTTATTGTTATTTTATTTAAGAAGCTATTATTTGGCAAACAAAATTTCGAAATATGAGCTTGAAGATAAAACTAACATGTGTTGCCTTGGTCATGTATTTCAGAAAGTTGTTTTACAGGATCGCTTCCACCAATAATAAAGTGAAGGGTTCCTATAATGCCATTCAGCCTGTCGTTTTAAATGGGAAAGGGAAGATTTATTTTGGCGATAATGTCAGAATTGGAGTTTTGGATTCTCCAATGTTTTATAATACCTATGCTTATATTGAAGCAAGAGCAGAACGTGCATCTATAAGTTTTGGGAACAATGTGAGTATTAATAATCAATTTACCGCAGTTTCAGAACTAGCTATCATCATAAAAGATGATGTTCTAATTGGACTGAATTGTGCGATTTATGATAGTAATTTTCATGATCTGGACAAAACAAAGCGCAGACAAACAGATCCAAATCCGAAAGAAGTGCTGATTGAAAAAAATGTATTCATTGGTAGCAATGTTACCATTTTAAAAGGAGTAACCATTGGCGAGAATAGCATTGTGGCTGCTGGGACGGTAGTATCCCAAAGTTTTCCTGCTAATGTTGTTATCGGTGGTTCTCCAGCAAAAATAATTAAGGAATTACTTTAATGTGCCATCCAAGTGTCCAAATATTTTTGGGCTAAATTTTTGTAATTATGCTCTTTTTCAACAAATGCTCTGGCATTTTTTGAGATTTCTATTATCTTTTCGGGATGCTCAATCAACCAACTCAGTTTTTTAACTAAAGCATCGACATCTGGTAGAGCGTTAATGACTACGGTATCTTCTTCTAATCCATAATAGTCCAACCATTCTTTTTCCGCACCCGTAAAGACTACCTTCCCTTTGGCCATGGCCTCAAGCGCGTTGTAACCTTGGTCAAAAGAATAAATTTGGTCCATTAATATATGGCATTCGTCATAAATTTTAATGTATTCATCATATGGGAGACTGTGAGTGGTTGTGACCTCAACTCGATCTCCATATTTGGAGGCGATAGTTTTTAGAGCTTTCGTAAAATAATCATTTCCTTTTTTGACGATTGCGGACGTATTAACACCATGAAAAATTTTTATTTTTCCTTTTATTTTCATCGGAATATAATCAATATTCGCCGTATTGATGGGATTTGGAATCAATCCTAAATAAGATTCATGACCTAATAACGGGATGTGATAATCCATGTCTGTAGCAATGATGCCTTGCGCTTTTTCATAAATAAAATCATGAAGTTTTTTAAAATCAGGATTCAGATATTGAAGCTGAAACTTATATAAAGGTTTGAGAGAAGGGTCATTTAAATACGGACTCATGACGCTATATTTGAACTTGCCATCCATCATATAACGCATACATAGGTAATCAATACCGCAAGAAAGTAAGTAAAGTTTACTATTATTTTTTATAAGATGCTTTAAAAACTTGATTTCAAAATTGGGACTGGTTTTTAATGACGATTCATTAATCAGCTGAACAATGTCGAAACCTTTCAGTGTTTTGGAATGCAATCGGGCTCTTAAATAAATTTCATAAGCACCTAAATCAACGGAAGTCAATTTGTAAATGCCGACCTTAATTTTTTTTAGGATGGGATGATGCCAGGAATGGTCAATTTTAATGTCAACAGGATAATTTTTAAAACCATCGCCACTGGCAATTATCGAGACCTCATGACCTAAAGATTCTAGACCTTCTTTAAGAGAATTATGGAGTCTGCTATATTCGCCAACCAACAATATTCGCATAAAAATATTACTTTTGAACAAAAGTAATAAATCACGTTTTAGAAGGCCTCACTTTATGAAGATATCATTTGAAATACTCATTTCAACCATGTTTAAAGAGGATTTGGACTTTCTGGATGTGATATTTTCCTTAAACGACATCAATGATTTTAATATTATTGTGGTCAATCAAACAGATGAAGATAAATTACTGTCTTCGGATCGTTCCAATATAAAAGTCATAAATTCCTTTGGAAGAGGCTCTCCTGCCAGTCGTAATTTGGCCATAAGAAATGCCACGGCGGATGTGTGCTTAATGGCGGATGATGATATCATATATCAACCATATTTAAAACAGCATATTGAAGCTGTCTATTCAAAACATCCTGAGGCAGCCATGATTTCTTTTCAGGCGATTAATGAACGTGGACAGGCGTTTGCTGATTATCACAATGAAGGTCTTCATGACAAAAAATCATTAAAGAAAATTTATACCATTGTCATTTCATTCAAAAGAGAAATTTTTGAAGAACATCAGGTCTATTTCAATCATTATTTTGGAGTGGGCTCTGTTTTTAAAGGAGAAACAGAATATGCCTTTTTAAGAAATGCCTATGACAAGGGTTTAAAAATGATCCATGTTTCCACAATAATTGTGCAACATCCCGACGAAAACTCAGGAAGATTCATGGGAAGTGATAATGCTTTATTTGCGAGAGCAGCATTGACCCATCGGTTTTATGGCAATTTCAGTTATCTTTGGTTATTGAAATATGTGTTATTTATATACCGATACGATTATATTAAATTTGGTCAAATGTCCTCTAAGTTCAAAATGGGATTAAAGGGAATAGATAAATATAAAGCGCTTAGTAAATCAGGAGAAATCGATAAGATTCATGACTCATAAACTTATACAATTACCTAAAATAAAAGATCCTCGAGGAAATCTTTCAGTCGTTGAAAACCATACTGTTCCTTTTGATATCAAGCGGGTCTATTATTTATACGATGTGCCTAGTGACGCTTTTAGAGGCGGTCATGCCCACAAAGATCAGTCCGAATTATTAATTGCAGTAAGTGGAAGTTTCGAAGTGGTTTTGGATAACGGAGCAAAAAAAGAAACGGTCATGCTCAATAAACCCAATATTGGTTTGCTTATTCCGACCCTGGTGTGGCGCGAGTTACAAAACTTTTCATCAGGTTCAGTATGTTTAGTTTTAGCGTCTGATGTGTTTGACGAAGCTGATTATATAAGAGATTATGATCACTTCAAATCAATTGTAACTACTTAAAATAATTCCAGAATTCTGAAGTGTACTTTTAAGCTTCATCGCTACTTTCAAAGCGGTGCGATTCAATTTTAATAAAGCGCGCTGTTTTTTATTTAAATTGGCGTCATCAATCTTATCAATCAAGTATTTTGCTTTCTCATTATTGCCCACTAATTTATACTGAATAGCAATAGAATATCGGTTCAGGTCTAAATATTTTTTTAAACTTGGATTGGTTTTGGCCTCATCCTCAAAAACATCCAAATTAATAAATTGTCTCAAATTTGTATTGGAATTTGAAATGCGATTCTCGGAATGTAAATTATAAATTGCTGTAACCCTATTATTGAACGCAACCGGATATCTTAAAGCGATTCTGATCCATAATTCTGTGTCTTCCCCAGCTCCCAACGTTATGTTTTCATTAAAATTCCCAATGGTTTTTAATATTGCTTTTGGAATCATGATGGCAGAGGTCCAAGCGATACTATTAACAGCACTACTTTCAAAATAATTTTCTACAATGCCCATCCAATTTTCTGCGGAAGGAATATTCTTATAAATAACAGGGATGATGATTTTTTCATTTTTTTTCAGATAAGCCGTGGCATAAAGCCCACAATTGGGAAAAGCTGTGTAAAGTTCTTTTAGGTTTTCCAAATGATTGTTTCTCCAGAGGTCATCGGCATCTAAGAAAACGATCAAATCTGAAGACGCTTTTTCAATTCCATAATTCCTTGCATGAGAAACTCCTTGATTCTGTATATTGAAAAGTTTGATGCGATGGTCTGCATTGGCTTCAGCAATAGCACCACTACCATCAGTTGAACCATCATTCACAACAATAATTTCAAAATCCTGAAAAGTTTGTTTCAATGCGCTCTCTAAGGTAGATTTAATATGTTTTTCCTTGTTATAGAGGGGTATGATGACAGAAAAATAAGGCATTATTTCGAAGTCTTTATATCCAGATAGCACATGTAAGAAAGCCTATACAGCTGCAATAGAGAAATGTTTGGATTGTTTCCAAGCAAATTACGTCTTAATGGCGATTTAAAAAATTTAAAAAAGGTTGACAAGGTAAAGTTCAAATTATAACGTTTTAAAATTGAATAATAATATAGCAACCCGTTGTCATCTCCTGAAATGCTTCCGTTTCTAAAAAGCTTGAGATACGTTCTTACAGACTCTTCCATTTTACAAAGATAAATGTCACTCTTTTCAATTCCTAAATGGTAAACTTGATTGTCAATATGTACTACTTTTTTTGCATTTGATTTTAGAAGTGTCCCGAATAAAATATCATAGCCATAATCTTTATCCATAATGTATTTATTCGATTCAATAAAAACGTCTTTCTTGATCATGAAGTTGGCAGATACAACGGTCTGATACGGCTTTTTATTTCGAGTTTTGGCAATTACAGATTCGCGGGCTGCTCCATATTTCCAACGTAAGATAAAATCAGCATCTGGGCGTTGTTTTTGGTATAGAATACCTCCAAAAACGGCATCATAATCTGAATTCACATGATGTAAATAATCTTTTATAAAATATGAAGTTGCAGGTAAGGTGTCAGCATCTAAAAACAACAACCAATCATATTTGGCTTTTAGGGCTAAGCCTTGGCGCGTTTGTTCCCGTCCAATATTATGATCGGAAATGCTGAAATTTGTGAAGTTATATTTATTAATACTTTTATTGTTATCAGAAAATTTAAAATCGGAACCATCATCACAAGCCAATAACTCATAAGAAGTTTTAGAGTTTATAAGTTGTTTGTGAAGTTCCTCTACAAGCGGGACGATGTTATAGTTGTAAACGGGAATTAATATTGAAATCATCTCAGATAAATAGAGATTAAAAATACATTTATTTAAAGGTTTAATGACGTCTTTGTCATAAAACATTTAAACTTCAGGTGTCATTGTTACAGCCTCCATGTGGGTGCTACAATTGACGATTTTAAATTATTTATACGAAGTAAAACCAGCTAAATTCAATTTTAATGAAATTAGTCATGAGTCTACAAAATGTAATTTACTTTTATGAAAAACATTGATCTTTTATGCCTTCTATTTTTTAAAAATAACTGAGATGAATTATGGCTTTAATTGGAAAGTGGACAATAATCACTTTTACACCAAGCGTGAATAGCAAACACTCTTTTTTTAAACGTCTGTTTGGTAGGTTAGGTTTTTAGCCTTTACGTTGTACCACTTCAAAGACCTTATTTTCGTCACATTTTAAAGTCTTACTTGGATAACGCAACAAAAGAGCATAATCATGCGTTGCCATTAAAATGGTATTGCCATTTTTGTTGATTTCACGGAGTACTTCCATAACTTCAATACTAGTTTGCGGATCCAAATTTCCAGTAGGCTCATCGGCCAATATTAATTCGGGATCATTTAACAACGCTCTCGCAATGGCAATACGTTGCTGCTCACCACCTGAAAGTTCATGTGGAAACTTAAAACCTTTAGTTTTCATGCCAACTTTATCCAACACATTTTCAATGCGTTCCTTGATTTCCTCTTTGTCTTTCCAGCCTGTGGCTTTCAAAACAAATTCCAAATTATTGTTCACCGTTCTGTCTGGTAACAATTTAAAATCTTGGAAAACTATGCCTAACTTTCGCCTTAAAAACGGAATCTCCTTCTCTTTCAAGGTTTTTAAATCAAAATCTACAACATGTCCTTCACCATGGGTCAACTGCAAATCGCCATAAAGCGTTTTCATAAAACTACTTTTTCCACTACCTGTTTTTCCAATGAGATACACAAAGTCGCCTTTTTGCATTTCTACATTAACTTCAGACAATACCATGCTATCCCCTTGGAATATGGAGACATCCTTTAATTCTAAAACAGTTTGAGACATTTTTGTATGTGAGTTTTTAAGAGTGGTAAATGTATTATTTTAATATGCAATTATCAAATGTTTCGAAAATGAGTCAGCAGTCTTCAGTTTGCAGTCCTCAGTCGGCAGGCCTAAGTTGGAAGTATTGCTGTTAAAATGCTTTTTCTAACAAATAGTGAATGTTTTTCAAGGATACAGAAGTATATTCGGCGGAATCAGGTGGATTTCTGGGAAATAGTAAAATGATATATAAAAAATAGTTGTTTAACTTAGCCCGTGGGACTGCCAACTGGGACTGAATACTGCACACTATTCTTTTAATAACTTCGTGTATAATTAAATAATTTTTCCTTCGTTATAGATTTAAGATTCAAGTATCTTTGATCGTCAAAAAAAAACGGACTGAATGATTAATAAAAAATTCTCATTTTTAGCAGGTTTCCTATTACTTATAGGGCACACCTTCGCACAACAATCGGCAACTTATACCAATGAACTGGTCGATTATCAAAAAGCATTGACTTTATATAATAACAAACAATATCAGGCAGCTCAAAGCATGTTTGACAAAGTAAAGGACGCAACGGACAATGAGCAGTTACAGGCTGATTGTACTTATTACTACGCCAACTGTGCCGTGCGACTAAATCAAATAAATGCGGACGCACTTATTGAAGATTTTGTTGAAAAACATCCAACGAGCACCAAACGCAATAGCGCCTTTTTGGATGTGGCTGATTATTATTTTGACAACGGAAAATATTCCTATGCCAGAAAATGGTATGAAAAAGTTGATGAAGACAGTATGGACAGGTCAGAACGCGATAAATTTTCGTTCAACTACGGCTATAGTTTATATTCTACCAAAGATCAAGTCGAATCGCAGAAATATTTCAATCGCGTAGTGAACTCCAAAGAATATGGTTCACAAGCAAAATATTATATCGGATTTATGGCCTATGAAGGCGATGATTATGATCGTGCTAATGAATATTTCGAGCAGGTAAGCGATAATGAAAAGTATCAGGAAAAACTGTCTTATTACCAGGCTGATTTGAATTTTAAACTTGGCAAATTTGAAAAAGCCATCGAACTTGCTCAGGCTCAAATGAAAAAGAGCAATCCAAGTGAAAAATCAGAATTGTCTAAAATCATTGGGGAAAGTTATTTTAATCTCCAGAAGTATAAAGAAGCCATTCCGTATTTAACAGCCTACAACGGAGTGAAAGGCAAATGGAGCAATACTGATTATTATCAATTAGGTTATGCATACTACAAACAAAATGATTTTGATAAAGCTATTTCAGAATTCAATAAAATTGTTAGTGGTAATAATAGTGTCGCACAAAATGCCTATTACCATTTAGGAGAAAGCTATGTGAATTTGGACAAGAAACAAGAAGCATTGAATGCCTTTAGAAATGCTTCTCAAATGGATTATGATCTAAAAATTCAGGAAGATGCTTGGTTAAATTATGCCAAGATCAGTTATGAAATTGGGAATCCTTACCAATCTGTTCCTCAGGTTTTAACTAGTTATTTGAGTAAATATCCACAGAATTCAAATAAGACGGAAATAGAAACTTTATTAATCGACTCTTACATCACTTCAAAAAATTATAAAGAGGCCTTAACTTTATTGGAAGGTAAAAACAGTTTTGAAAACAAAGTTGCTTTTCAAAAAGTAGCGTTTTATAGAGGAATTGAAGTTTATAATGATGGTAATTACAAAGAGGCCAAAGCACTATTTGAAAAAGCAATCAAAGAAGCTCGCGATCCAAAATTTACCGCAAGAGCGACTTTTTGGAAAGCTGAAACTGATTATGAAATCGGAAATTTTGATGAGGCGCTAATTGGTTTTAGACAGTTTAAACAACAAAATGAAGCTGCTAAAACTCCTGAAATGACCAATATCGATTATAATTTAGGCTATACTTATTTCAAGCAGAAAAATTATTCAAAATCGACGGAGCATTTCAAAACATTCGTAAATCAACAAAAAGAAGATAAATTACGTTTGAATGATGCTTATCTGAGATTAGGTGATGGTTATTTTGTATCGTCAGATTATAAGGATGCCATCAGCGCTTACGATAAAGCCATTGCTTTAAAACAAATTGAACCCGATTATGCCGATTTTCAAAAGGCAATGAGTTACGGTTATATAGGACAGGGAAATACCAAAGTCCAGGAGTTGAACAACTTTATCAATAAATACACAAAATCCTCTTTACGTGATGATGCGATGTATGAATTGGCTAATTCGTATGTGAAAGCCAATCAAAACGATAAAGCTATCGCCATGTACGACCGCTTGAATTCCGAATATAAGAATTCAGTGTTCCATTCAAAATCTATTTTGAGACAGGGTTTGATCTACTATAATGCCAATCAAAATGAACAGGCTTTAAGCAAATTTAAAAATGTCGCTAAAAACTTCCCGAGCAGTGAAGAGGCTGTACAGGCAGTAGCAACAGCACGTTTGATATATATTGATACAGGACGAGTGGCAGAATATGCGGTTTGGGTAAAAACTTTAGATTATGTAGAGGTTACGGATGCCGATTTGGATAATACCACCTATTTGGCGGCAGAAAAACAGTTCATGGAAAACAAAACGGACAATGCCATCAAACAATTTAATGGTTATTTAAGTCAGTTTCCAAATGGGTTACATGCGTTAAAATCACATTTTTATTTGGCGGAGTTATATTCTAAAAAATCCCTGCCAGAAAATGCACAATCACATTACGAGTTTGTGGTTTCTAAACCAAAAAGTGAATATACTGAACAAGCCATCGTGAAGCTTTCAGAAACTTATTTGAACGCGACTCAATGGAATAAGGCTATTCCCTTGTTAAAGCAATTGGAAACAGAAGCTGATTATCCACAAAATATCGTCTATGCCCAATCCAATTTGATGAATGCCTATTACCAACAGGAAAAATATGGCGATGCCGAACGTTATGCAGAGAAAGTATTGTCGCATTCAAAGTTGGATAATAAAGTGAAAAGTGACGCCCAGATTATTATTGCTCGTTCAGCTATTAAGACGGGGAATGAATCGAAGGCAAAAACAGCTTATGCAACCGTTGAAAAAATCGCTAATGGTGCTTTGGCCGCTGAGGCTTTATATTACAACGCTTACTTTAAGAACAAAGAAGGGAGTTATGAAGCCTCCAACGCAACTGCTCAAAAACTAGCTAAGGATTTTGGAAGTTATAAATATTTTAGTGCAAAAGGATTAGTATTAATGGCTAAAAACTTTTATGCTTTAAAGGATGCTTTTCAAGCGACCTATATTTTGGAAAGTGTGATTTCAAACTTTCCCGAATTTAAAGATGTCGTTCAGGAATCACAGGCACAATTGAGCATTATCAAAGCACAAGAAGCAAAAACAAATTCATCAATCAGAGCTGATCAAAATTAATTAGAATGCCATTTTATTTCCTTTTGGGAGAGAGGTCCGAAGGACAGAGTGGGATTGGAATTTAACAAACAAAACAATGCTAAAACAAATTAAATATATCTTCATCATTGCATTCCTGACCGGTACAGCAACTTTTGCGCAAGAGCGCACTAAAGATACCTTGGACACTGAGGTTGTTACTGTTGTCAAACCTTATACACCAACCGTTGCGGATGCCTTCAAGATAAAGGAGCAACCAACCTTAGATGATGAAACAACTACCACAAAAAAGGAAATTAAGTATAATATTTTTTCAATCCCAGTTGCTTCAACCTTCACACCTGCAAAAGGAAAGGCGGCCACTGTCAACAAAGCTAAAGCCATTAAGTTGTATGATAATTACGCCTCATTGGGTGTCGGTTCTTACACCACGATTTTAGGCGAAGTGTATTTAAATCAAGAGCTGGGCAGAGGAGAAAATGTAGGAGGGTATTTAACACACCATTCTTCCAGTGGTGGTATTAATGACCTCTTATTGGATGATGATTTTATCGATACTAAACTTAATGTCAATTACAGCCAACGACTCAGGGATTTAACCTGGACAGTTGATGCAGGTGCTTTATATCAAAAATACAATTGGTATGGATTGCCACAGCCTTATTTTGATGCGACGACTGCAAATACCATCAATGAGAGTCACACGTTTTACGGTGGTAATGTTGGTGGTAAAGTTAAGTTCCAGGATTATATATTTAATGATGCCAGTGCGCGTTATAGGAGATTTGGGGACAATCAAGGCTCTGGAGAAAATCGCTTCGTTTTTAAAGCCTCCGCGGATGTTCCTATTCAAGATGAACTAATCTCAACTGAAGTGTCCATCGACTATATAAACGGTGCTTTTGATAGAAATTTTCACACTGATACTAAGTTAAAATATGGCAATGTTAGCGTTGGCATTGCTCCAAGCTACCAATTGACACAAGATGATTTAACGCTTAATTTGGGTGTGAATTTAGTTTACAAGAACAATACTGAGGGTGGTAGCAACAAATTTTATATCTACCCTAACATCACGGCTACTTATCGCGTGGTTGATGAGCTGATGATTGCATTTGCCGGACTTGAAGGCGATTTAAAGCAAAACTCCTATTATGATTTTGCACAGTTAAATCCTTTTGTGTCTCCAACGCTCATAGTAAATTCTACTGATAAAAAGTACGCGGCATCTGTTGGTGTAATGGGCAAGTTGTCAAATAGCATAAGTTATAGTGTGAGTGGGCATTATATGAATGAGAGCGATAAAGCATTGTACACAGCAAATCCTGTTTTTGTAGGAGCCACTGAAAATTATCAATATGGTAACTCTTTTGGTATGGTTTACGACGATGTTAAAACCATATCTTTTAAAGGCGAATTGAACGTGGACGTTAACAGAAATTTCAAACTGGGTGCTAAAGCGGAATACTTCTCTTATAATAATGAGTATGAATCAGAAGCATGGAATCTTCCAGATTTTAACGCTTCCTTATTTATGGATTACCAAATTGACGAAAACTGGTTTGCGGGGGCAGGGTTGTTTTATGTTGGCGAGCGTAAGGATCAGTTTTATGAATCTGGCAGTCTAGTGGCAGCTCCTAAACAAACAATTACTTTAGATAGCTATTTTGATGCCAATGCACATGTTGGCTATCGTTTTGATGACCAACTTTCATTTTATGTCAAAGTCAACAATATTGCTAATCAAGATTATCAGCGTTGGTTGCATACACCAGTTCAGGGGATTCAAATTTTGGCTGGAGCGACTTATCAATTTGACTTCTAACCTGAGTACGAATTTTAGAGTATAATACTAATATTAATTAACGAAAGCATCCACATTCTGGATGCTTTTTTGTTATACATGGCAATTCTTTTTAGCGAAAATTTATATAGAGATTTAAATTGAATGCAATCATATCTAATCATAATCATAATCAATCAGCGTCATCTGCGTTCCAATTTTCATTCACATTGAATACGAATTGTAATAGACCGCTGCTGACACAGATGCAGCTGATGTTCACTGATTTTGTATAGTCTTGAATCATATGTAATCATAATCAATCAGCGTCATCTGCGTTCCATTTTTTCACTCACAATGAAAATAAATCGTAATAGAACGCTGCTGACACACATGCTGCTGACGTTCACTGATTTTGTATAGTCTTGAATCATACGTAATTATAAATAATCAGCGTCATCTGCGTTCATTTTCGTCCTTCACCTCGAAAAAGAATCGTAAAGGAATGCTAATGATTGAGATAATGCAGATGTTCACTGATGAATGTCATCATAAACAATTAAGGACCTTGTAGTTCATTTCCAGTGATATGCTCATTAATAATAAAGGTCTCTTCTAATAGAAGGTTTTGAGACTTTATAATCTTAATATCGGATAGGTGGTTAATTAGAGCAATCCGATAAAAGGAGTATCTTTGTGAAGTGAAAACTTTAGATTTGACATATCGGGAAGAGTTAATGCCCTTTTTTGAGCGCCTTGAAATGAAGTTGGAGCAATTGAAAAAGCACAGGCCTTTACCTTCCATGGCTCTAAATAAAATCCGGGAAGCTTTGACTATTGAGTGGACTTATAATTCCAATAGCATAGAAGGGAACACCTTAAGTTTAAGAGAAACCCAAATGGTCCTTCAAGACGGCATCACTATTAAAGGTAAATCACTAAAAGAACATTTTGAAGCAAAAAATCATAAACGGGCTATAAATTTATTGTATAAATTAGTGGATAGTTCTGAAAGTCTTTCCATTCATGAAATTCTTTCTCTGCATGGGCTTATTCTTAATTCTATTGAAGAGGAATTCGCTGGAAGACTTCGTAATGGCCGAGTTCGTATTTCGGGAGCAAATTTTGTGCCTCCTAATGCCATGAAGGTTTCTGGTTTAATGGATGATCTTCTAAACTTTGTAAAGGAGAATCCA